>CACXEN010000196.1 GCA_902766675.1 uncultured Erysipelotrichaceae bacterium | reverse complement strand
CCAGCATTTACTTCTGGAGATGCAAAGTAGTCAATGAATGCGCCAGCTGCTTTAGCACGTGCATCATCGCCATAGTTGAATACGATCATACCACGGTTCCATGCAGGTACCCATTCAACAGAGCCACCTTGTGGAACTTCGCCTAAACCAAATTCTGCTTCTAGATATGGTATACCAGCGATAGAACCAATATAAGAAACTAATGATCCAGAGTTGAAGTCTTCTGAGAAGTAGTTACCAATTTTAGAGTTTGTGAATAAACCTTTTTGAATATTATCTTGGTAGTATTTTAATTGTTCAGCTACTTCTGGTGTATTGAAATAAATACCATCAGCATCAAACATCTTATTACCTGTTTGCATGATTAATGTTTGTGCACCATCTACTTCAGAGTCAAATGCGAATCCGAATTTATCTGGATATTTTTCTTTAATTTTTTCACAGTTAGCTTGTAATTCAGCCCATGTAGCTGGAGCGCTTAAGCCTAATTCATCATAGATAGCTTTGTTGTAGAAGAATACTGGTCCACTACTTACGATTGGTAAAATGTGTAGTTTACCATCTTCAAATGATGTTGCGCTTTGTTTTGTTACATCGTTCATTAATGCAATTGTGTCTGGACTTAGTACTTTTTCTAAATCAACAACTTTATCGTCTGCAACATATTTAGCTGCTTCAGAAGCATAGTGAATAATCATGTCAGGTCCATTTCCAGCCATAACAGCTTGATATACCTTATCTGCGAATCCATCATATGCTTGAGATTCAGCTACTACAGTGTATTGATCTTGAGAAGCATTGAAATCTTCAACTGCTTTTTCTAGATACTCCAATTGGGCATCTGTATAAGTGTGCCAAATTGTAACTGTAGCTGGTCCGTCAGAACCACCGGAGCAAGCAACCATGCTTAATCCCATTAAGGCTGCCACCCCTAATTTCAATAGTTTTTTCATCCTTTCATCCTCCCGTGTGATGTTACTATTATTATATTTCATTCGCAATGTGAATGGAATACAACAAAACTTAATTTGTGGCTATTTGTCTCATATATTCTTCGCATGTCATGACTGATACATGTAAATATTCAAGATTCGCAAGAATTGTCAAAACTGCCTCTTCACATGCATCATTCATTGCACTACATGCATCTTTTAAGTAGATTACATGATACCCTTTATCTATTGCATCAAAACATGTTGCTAATACACAACAATCCCCAACAACACCTGTTAGTACGACATTATCCGCATTTTTGCATAAGTCATCAATTTCTTTTACTTGTAAACTGGAATATACATTTTTTTCATAACATTGATATGTTGATGTATATGGTTCTAGGACATCAATTATTTTTGACATCCATGGATTATTATTGATTTCTGCATTGATCTCATTATATTTCTTCCATACACCAGTCGCATTTTCATCTGGAAGAAACTGTGTGAATATTGGAAGATAATTCTTTTCTTTTTGGTCAAGTAAACTTTGAATATTTTTGATTGATCTTTGTATAGAAGCACAACCCCAAGGTTGATCTTCTAGATATACATTTTGCATATCAATCACTAGTAATACATCTTTATTCATTTTTATTCCTTTACTAATACTTTTGTTATTTCGCCTATATACATCGTATGGAAATCTTTTTCTGGATAATCTACATCCACAATATTCTTATCCACAAATCCTTCTTCTTTTAAATCTTGTGTAAACACTTTACGACACACAAATACCATTTCAGCTTCTTGGATATGAATGGTGCCATCACTAAATTCTGGATGTAAGCCTGTCTTTTCAAATTTATTACCATCCTTACCAGATTCATTACCGAATACACCATGTGCCTTGCGATTCTCTTTCGATAATAGATTGACAGTAAAATATTCTTCTTCATCCATAAACTTTTTTGTATATCTTTGTGGGCGTACATATACACATACTGTAGGCAATTGGTATTTTCTATTCGCATCATGCCAGATTGTGCCCATATGACCCCAAGAGATTGTCATACCATTATATTCTTTTTCATTACCTGCACATAATACTAACCAATCATCCCCTACTAAAGTCATGGGATTAAACGATAATTCCTTATAGCTTATTTCTTTCATCTTTTCGCTCCTTTATCATTTTCACCTTCTCATTTAATTTAGAATATATTCTTTCTTTAAACCAAGCCTCATTGGATGATTCTAGTGCTTCATCTAATAAAAACCAAGATACCCCACTATTTTCATCTTCTTTAATATGTAATTCTTCACTGTCATCCGCAATGAATAAATACGTAATATTTAAATGCAAATGGCTTGATACATATTCACCATTTTTTTCATGACCATCTACTGTCAGTGATTCTAATGAGAATATTTCTTTATCATATGGATATACATGCTCAATACCACTTTCTTCTTTGACTTCTTTTATCGCCACCTCTAACAAGTCTTCTTCTCCATCCGCATGTCCACCAAGCCATGACCACGAGTCATATATTTTATGATATGCCATTAATGCTTTTGTCATATCTTCATTTACTACCCAAGCAGACGCAGTCATATGTGCTTCTAAACAAGTTCGATAAAAAGCATTCTCTTTATGTTCTAAGAAATCGAGAATGAGCTCTTTATCTTTTTCTTCTTGCGCATTATATGGCTTATAATTTTTTACACTTTCAATGCATTCTTTACGATTCATTATGTTTATTATACCTACAAATAAAAACCTATGTATAGAATAAAAGACTGATTCTTATTTAGAAATCAGTCCCGCTTTATCTAATGCTTTTACAATAATTGGAATTAGTAATAAATCTACTATAATTGCAGGATATGTTCCAATAAAATATGCCTTGAACCAAATATCGAAACTATATTCATTTGGCATCAATATAAATCCTTTTACTAATCCTCCTACAATTCTTCCAACTAACATTGCACAGATTAATATCATATATATTTTAGGTGTAGATAATGGTTTTTTTATTACTTTCATACCTAATCCACACAGCAAACCATATGTGCCTAATTCAAACACCATTCCAATCGCTGTCATTATATCAGGCATTCCATTGAATAGATGCGATAACATAGGCGTTAATATGCCACACAATAGTCCACCAATTGGTCCTATCGCAAAGCCTGCTAATATGACTGGAAAATGCATTGGCGAAAATAGTTTGAGAATTGTTTGACCCCCAAAGTTTTTTAATACGCTAACAATTGCGATACCTACCGCAATCATCATGCTAGTTTGAAGAATACTTTTTGTGTTTTTCATGGCGTCCCTTTCTAAAACGAAAACATGTTTTCACATGTCTTATTTCGAAATTAATTTAAATGGTTGTACACCTTCCACTGCTTTCTTTGGTGTAATTCTTACTTCATCATTATCTAAATCAATCAAAATATATTTTGCATTACCCATTCCTATTTCTTGCATATAGGATAATTGTCTATGCCCGTGTCTTGTTTCGATACGTTCTACTAAATCATGATGATCTTCTTCGCACATCGCATAAATTAAATCAACACTTGCATTATCAATTGCACAAATATCTATAGATGCTAGAATACCTACATTTGGTGTTACTACTGGTTGTGCAGCTACACCTTCACAGTCGCATGATACAGACATATTTCTCATCACATTCACAAATGTGATATGTTTTCCAAAATAATCTACAGTTGCTTTTGAAGATTCAGTAATCTTTTCCATCAATTCATCTTCCACAACACCCCATTGATCTCCATTTTTTTCGTGGATCCATTTCTTACCGATTCTGCCATCTGCACAACCGATACCAATATTTTTATTTGATCCACCAAAACCACCCATGGTATGACCTTTAAAGTGTGTTAATACAAATAGAGAATCATAATCGGTAATGGTTTTCCCCATACTCATTTCTTTAAACCATTTACCACCCTCTACTGGTAAATTTACTACACCATCTTTGTCCATAATATCTACTGGACAAAAATCCCAACCATTTACTTTTAATGTTTCTAAATGGTCTTCTGTTGTATAACGGTCTCCTTCGTAAAATGTATTTGTTTCTACAATTGTTGCATCCTTTAATGATTCTGTTGTTTCAAGCAATTGTTTTACCCAAGCACTTGGTACGATATTTGGACCATTCTTTTCGCCAGTATGCAATTTGATCGCAACTTTTCCTGTAATACCTGCATTTACTTTTTCATATGCTTTTTTGATACCTTCTGGAGATAAATCTCTTGTGAAATATACAATTGATTCATTGCCGCATCTTTCTTCAAAAGGTACATACTTTGTTGTATCAGTCATCATCATTCCTCTTATCTTTTTATTTTTACTCAATCTCACTTATGATTTCTTTGATTTCCTCTTTATTCATTCCATTTTGAGCATATATACAATAGTGGAAGTCATCTTTATCCCATTCTACTAAAAATGCTTTGCCATCATTGGAATATATTG
>CACXEN010000195.1 GCA_902766675.1 uncultured Erysipelotrichaceae bacterium | reverse complement strand
TATCCACCTCGTTGTATAACCAAAATCCTCTTTATTGACTTCAATCACATGATCAAAACGATTCAAAGCAGTACATAACTTAAAATCTTCTTTCGGAAATTCTGGTTTATTCTCATCAAAGAATTTTGCGCCTTCTTGTGTTTTTAAAAGATTGATTCTATCTTCTATATCCAATATCTCTTCATCATTTAAATATGCTTCTATTAATTCGGCGCATAATTCATCTTCTTCTGTTTTTCTTATTCCATTCCACCCCATCGCAACTAGTGTTACGAAATCAGGATTCTTTCGTTTAATATAAGTGCTAATCGCTTTTGCATTTACAAGAGAGCCAGTAATGATTTGATTACTATTATGAGCGGCAGCTAAGCCTTGTACACCTGCACTAGTCGTATGAATCATCACTTGATTTCTTAAATCTTTTCCAACAAATTCACTTGGACTATTTCCATACATAAAGCCATCTACTTTTATGCCATTTCTTTCGCCTACCAAAATATAATCTGGATTATCTTTTTTAAGCATAAAAGCATCTTCAACTTCTTTTACACAAATAATATTTTGTGCTCCACAATCATACATATAGCACTGCAAAGAAAAAGCACGAAACACATCAATGATTACTGTTAGTCCCCGTGCCTCTATAGCGCCTTCTAATAAACTACTTCTTTTTACTTCCATGCATCTATTATATATCAAGAAACAAGTGGTAAAAAGTTTAGTATCACAATGAAATGACATAATGATCCAAGCATCACAAAACAATGAAAGATTTCATGATTACCAAAACCTTCAAATAATTTAATATCTTTCTTCTTTGCATATAAGAAAGCTCCAATGGTATAAAACAAGCCTCCTAAAAGTAACCAGATAAATCCAATGATTGAGAGTCTTTGAATTAATGAAGGAATAGTGAATATACAAATCCATCCCATTGCTAGATATAGAATGGAAGATACCCATTTTGGACAATGCACAAAGAAATATTTAAAACAAATACCACCAATCGCAATACTCCAAGTAAGAATCAATAAGAAAATACCATTATGATCTTTTAAAGCAATCGTACAAATTGGTGTATATGTGCCAGCAATTAATATAAAAATACTCATATGATCAATTCTTTTTAAAATATCATTTGCTTTAGAAGAGATATTAAAAGAATGATATGCACTACTTGCCCCATATAAAAGAATCATACTAAATGCATATATCGCACATGAAATCAGTGCATAAGGGTTTGATGAATATGTCCCTACTTTACACAACAAAATTGGCATTGCAATAATGGATAATACAAAACCAATAATATGTGTAATCGCAGAATAAAAATCTTTTAAGCGAAATAGGAATACTGTATTTTTTGACTCATGTAATGTTGTCATATCGGTTTTTCAAAAACCCTTTCTACTATTATACTATCGGTTTTTAAATAACCTGTCAACAGTTTTCTATTGACGTTATATAAGAAGAATACTACAATCATAATATGAAGAAAAATCCTATCACAACAGCATTCGCTGACTTTGCGCTACCAGCGTATAATGAAATACCAGATGTTGGTTTATACTTAGATCAAGTAAGTAAATATATCAATTCTTTTTTAACGCAATTTCCAGAAATGGAAGTTACCCCTTCTATGATTTCAAACTATGCCAAACAAAAGCTCATTCATCGTGTAAATAAGAAAACCTATACACGTGATCAAATCGCAACACTCATATTAATTGTATTATCTAAAACGGTAATGAGCATTGATCATATTAAAACAATGATTAAGATACTTAATCCAAATGATGACACAATAGAAAAACATTATATTTTCTTCCGAGATAGATTACATAAAGCACTATTCTCTTTTATAGATGAGAAAAAAATACATGTGAATACATCACAATTAACCAAGCAAGATATCATGCTATATAATACGGTAATTGCGATTGCCCACAAAATGTATCTAGAAAGATATTTTGACACCGTAGAATCCAATGAATAAAACCAGTTACTTATCGTAACTGGTTATTTTTATTGTATCTTATGTCCACATGC
>CACXEN010000194.1 GCA_902766675.1 uncultured Erysipelotrichaceae bacterium | reverse complement strand
GCAATTCTTGGTGGTGTACTTGTAGTATCCGTTCTATTAATTACAGTTGCGATGCTGCCAAAGTTTGGATCTGCAGATGCTCCAGCAATGAATGAAGTTGCGAAGAGATATTTAGAAAGTGGATTATCTGAAACAGGTGCAGTCAATGCAGTAACGGGTATGATTCTGGACTATCGTGCATTCGATACATTAGGAGAGTCCGTGGTACTATTTACCGCAACTGTAACAGTTATCTTCTTACTACAACAAAAAGATAGAAATCACAAGGAAAGCGATAAAGAGGCTATTGATGGTAACTATGCAGGAATTCGTTCCTTACCAGCGAAAGTCATCATATCAGTGACATTACCATTCATCTTCTTATATGGCATCTACATTGTATTAAATGGTCACTTATCTCCTGGTGGTGGATTCTCAGGCGGCGCAATTCTTGGTGGTGGTCTTGTCTTAAATCACTTAGTGTTTGGCCAAAGATTCTCAGAGAAATTCATCAATGTAAATAAATGTATGAAATTCATGGGTATTGGACTATTTGTCTATATTGGCTTAAAGACATATTCCATCCTAACAGGCGCAAATGGAATACATAGTATTATTCCACTTGGTACACCTGGTTCGATCTTAAGTGCAGGATTAATCTTCCCACTTAATATCTGTGTAGGAATTGTTGTAGCTTGTACCGTATTTGCGATATACAGTCTATTCACTGACTGGAATGTGTAGGGAGGTGTGAGATTGTATGAATTTTCTAAATAATTATTACGAAATAGCAGCTGTTATCTTATTCACGATTGGATTATTCACATTGTTATTACAACGAAATCTAATTAAGAAAATCATCGGATTAAATATTATGGATACTTCCGTATTCCTATTCCTAGCTGCGAAAGGTTATGTGACTGGAAGAATGTCTCCAATCATTCGTGATGGAGTTACAGATGCTAGTCAATATATCAACCCAATTCCTAGTGGATTAGTACTTACAGGTATCGTTGTTACAGTATCTGTAACAGCATTCTCCTTAGCACTAACACTACGTTGGTACCAACAATATAAAACGTTGGATGTAGATAGAGTAGTACTGAAAAATGTACTGAGAGGTGAAAAATGAACAATTTACCATTCATCTCAATCATAGTTTCAATGGCAAGTGCAGTCATTCTGTTACTTTTAGGAAGAAGGGCAGAACTAGCACAGAAGATTGCACAAGGTGTATTAATTCTAGTTGCTGTATGTGCAGCTGTGATGATTCCATATTTCTTAAGTAATCCAGAACCAATCACATACATGCTAGGTCATTATCCATCACCTTGGGGTAACGAATTACGCTTTGGACTATTAGAGAGTATCTTAGCCTTTGTATTCTCCACAGTATTACTACTTGCAATACTTGGTGGAAAGAAAGACATCGTAGAAGATATTCAAAGTCGTAAACGTAATCAATACTATGCATTACTGATGCTACTGTTACTTTCATTACTAGCTCTTATTTATACAAATGACATCTTCACAGCATATGTATTTATTGAAATTAATACTGTTGCATCATGTGGAATTGTCATGGTTAAAGAGAGCGGGGAAACACTCAGAGCTACAATTAAATATCTATTTATGTCATTGATGGCATCAGGATTATTCTTGATTTCCATCGCGATACTATATTCCATTACAGGACAATTGCTCATTCCTGCACTTGCAGAATCAGTAAAAGGTCTAGTGGAAAGCGGGCAATATACATGGCCACTATATACGGCTGGTGCCCTAATCACAATTTCTCTAGGTGTAAAAAGTGCTATGTTCCCATTCCATACATGGCTACCTGATGCACATGGAACAGCAACGACTGCATCCTCATCCATACTATCTGGTGTGGTAGTAAAGGGATACATCATTCTGTTAATTAAAATTTACTATCGTGTATTTGGTATCGAAGTTGTACAGAATATGGGAATTCTAAATGTCTTACTCGCATTGGGTATGGCAGGCATGATATTCGGAAGCTTCTTTGCAATCAAAGAAACAAATATCAAACGTATGATTGCATATTCTTCCGTAGCACAAATTGGATATATCTATGCTGGTATCGGTATTGGAAGCTATGCAGGTTTAGCTGCCGCATTATTCCATATGATCGTACACGCATATACAAAACCATTGTTGTTTAGCTCAGCTGGTGGTCTAATCCAAGCTTCAAATCATTCGAAGTTAATCAAGCACTTAGTTGGTGCAGGCAAGAGAAATAAACTTGCTGGAATTGGCTTCTTAATTGGCTCACTATCCATGGTTGGTGTACCACTATTTGCAGGCTTTACATCAAAGTTATATCTAGCAACGAGTGCTTCTGATAAGGGATACTTGTTCCTTATTGCACTAGCACTTAGCTCATTCTTGAACGCACTGTATTATTTACCGGTAGTATTAAAAATCTATGGTAAATCAGAAGAAGTTTTAGAAGAGGAAAATGAGAAATCTGATTTCAGTTATACAATGTCAATTCTATGTTTCTCAATTGTAAACATCGTACTTGGCATAGGCGGCATATATGTTATGCATTTACTGAACCAAGGGGTTCAGCTTCTATAAAAATAAGAGGAAAGAAAAAGAGAGGAGTTATATATGGGAATCGCCATTATATTGTTACTACTGGTTGGCGCAGTTGCTGCTGTTGCATGCAAAAATGATAAGACTGCTAGACTAATCGGGTTTGGAACAACATTTATCAATGCAATATTAGCAATTGTCATGACTATGAGTGGTCCGCACGAAACATCATTATTTGGACTATCCATTAACATCGGCTATATCGAGTGCTTTATGGCTCTATTATTCGGAATCGTTGGATTCTTAATTGTATGGGCTTCTATGAGCATGATTTCACATGATGTCGAAGAAAGTAAAATTCCATTATTCTATGGTTTAGTACTTGCACTATTAGGCACATTAAATGCAGTAGTATTCTTCGATAATCTATTAGGTGTATTCGTATCTATCGAATTATCATCTTTCGCAGCAGCAGGTATCGTTATTGTGAAGAATCAAACAGAAAACGTACATGCTGGTCTAAAATACTTATCACTATCTATTCTAGGTTCATCCCTAGTATTGATGGGTATGGTTCTATTGTATGTTGCAACAGGTGGACATCTATCCATTGCAGAAATTGGTAATGCAATTCAAAACGGTGGTGTGATGGCTGAAAAACAAGCATATGTATTATGGGCATATGGGCTAATTTCTGGTGGTGTGGCTTTCAAAGCTGCATTATTCCCATGCCATATTTGGCTACCAGATGCTCACGGTACTGCACCATCTCCATCTTCTGCAATTCTATCTAGTTTAGTATTAAAAGCTTACATCGTATTCTATATCAAGATGGTATTTGGTGGCGTAGGCTTTGATTTAATCGCTAGTACACCAATGAGAGCATTATTAAATGTTGTGATGGTTGTTGGTGTTATCGCTATGATCGCTGGTTCTTGCCTAGCTATCATGCAAACAGATATTAAACGTATGATTGCTTATTCATCTGTAGCACAGATGGGTTATATCTTCATGGGTATTGGACTTGGAACAGAATTAGGTTTATTCGCTGCTCTATTCCACATCCTAGCTCACGCTGTAACAAAATCTGGTTTGTTCTTAGTTGCTGGTAGCATCATTGAACAAACACATAACCGTGACCTTTCAAAGATGGGTGGTCTTGGTATTTTGATGCCAGTTACAATGGCACTATTTACAATTGGTGGTCTATCTATGATCGGTATCCCACTATTTGTTGGATTCAATGGTAAATGGAATTTCGCATCTGCAATTGTTGGATCAGGTAACTACTGGTTATTAATTCCATTATCAATTTCAGCATTATTAAATGCACTCTACTATCTACCTGTTGTTATTCGTGCTTTCTTCGGACAAGAAGCAAAAGAATGCACAGAGCCTTTAGGAAGCAAAGAACGTCCAATCAAAGACATCATTCCATTAATTTTACTAGCTTGCTTAGTAATTGCGTTTGGTGTCGCAGCTGGACCAGTTTCAGATTTCTTACATAAAGGGATTGAGCTATTAGCAGCAATCGGCGGTTAATTTAGGCTTGATATAACGATAGAAGGAGACGGAAATATGAATATTGCTTTAATTATTCCAATTCTACTCCCGATTGTCGCAGGCGTACTCATCCAGCCACTAAAATTGCATGATCGTAAAACAAGAGAAACATATGTTGCTACGGTCGTACTCATTAACTTTGCAATTGTAGTGTTCCTGGCACTCACCGCAGGATCTGAGCCTACAACGATACTGCGATTGAATCGGTTGATAGATATTACATTTAAAATAGATGGAATGAGTAAGTTATTCACAGTATTAGCATCATTCTTGTGGATAACAGCTACCTTCTATTCCTTTGAATATATCAAACATGAGGGGATGGACGAACGCTTTTATACCTTCTTCGTGGTCACTATCGGTGCACTCATTGGTATAGGCTATGCAGCAAACTTACAAACTTTATATCTATTTTATGAAATGATGACATTAGTAACTTTCCCACTTGTTATGCACTCACAAACTGAGCAATCCGTAGCAGCTGGTAAAAAGTATCTAACATATTCATTTCTTGGCGCGAATATCGCCTTAGCAGGATTTTTCTTCCTCTATCAATATTGTGACTCAACACATTTTGTGGAAGGGGGAAGTCTCAACTTAGAAAAGATTGGGACGAACATCACATTAGTTCAAACTGTTGTGTTGCTAACAGTGATGGGATTTGGCTGTAAAGCAGGTATGTTCCCATTACATGCTTGGTTACCTTCAGGACACCCAGTAGCTCCAGCTCCAGCATCTGCTGTATTATCTGGTGTTATCACAAAAGCGGGTGTATTAGCGATTGTTCGTGTTATGTATTACATGGTTGGAGTTGATTTCTTAAGAGGTACTTGGGTGCAATATGTATTACTTGCATTAACACTCTATACGGTATTTATGGGATCAATGCTAGCGTTTAAAGAAAAACTATTCAAAAAGCGTCTTGCATACTCCTCTGTATCACAAGTTTCTTATGTATTATTTGGTTTAATGACAATGCATCCACTTGGATTCGTTGGTGCATGTCTACATATGATTGCTCACGCAATTGTAAAAAACATCTTATTCTTAAGTGCAGGCTCCGTTATTTATAAAACACATAAGACATACGTGACACAATTAAAAGGTATTGGTAAAGAAATGCCAATCACCATGTGGTGCTTCACCATTGCTTCCATAGCATTAGTTGGTATTCCACCAACAAGTGGATTTGAAAGTAAATGGTTCTTGGCAATTGGTGCATTGCAAAGTGACATAGGTATATTCAAATACTTAGGTCCAGCAACACTATTAGTATCTGCATTCTTAACAGCAGGTTACTTATTGTCAATTATGTCTAAAGCATTCTTCCCTGGTGAAGATTATCCATATGACACTATGGTGAAAACAGAAGCGAATGCGTATATGACAATACCAATGATTATCTTGACAGTTCTAGCAGTTGGATTCGGAATGTTTGCAACACCACTTGTAGACTTCTTTAGCCAAATTGCAGGACTGATCATGTAGGAAGGGAGGACAGTTGATGAGTTTATTACTATTGATTCCGGTTGTTCTTCCATTCGTAGCTGGTATTTATATACTCAAACGTAATTTTGAAGAAAGAGCTGCTAGAGAAAAATTTGTTTCGACAGCAGTGATCATCAATGCAATTATTGTGATTGCATTATCATTACTCGTTAGAGATCAAGAGTTGGTATTATTACCAATCATTCCAAATAACCCAATTGCTTTAAAAATTGATAACCTAGGTGCAACATTTGCATCAATGGTCGCTCTACTTTGGATTCTATGTATCTACTATGCCTTTGAATATATGAAGCATGAAGGTGATGAAAATCGATTCTTTGGATTCTATACAATGACATTTGGTGTCATGGTGGGAATTACATTCGCATCGAATTTGGTTACTCTATATCTCTTCTATGAATTCTTAACACTTTGCACAGTTCCGCTTGTTCTACATGGAGATACCATTCAAGCAAAAACTGCAACAAGAATTTATATCATCTTCTCCATATTTGGAGCGGCATTAGCACTGATGGGTATTGCTATGATAGCGATGAACGGAGATGGAACAACAGCATTTGCGGCAGGTGGAATCTTACCAGCTGCTCTAACTGGAGCTTCCGTGATTCAAATCGCATACCTATTTACATTCTTCGGATTTGGTGTAAAAAGTGCAATCATGCCATTCCATGCTTGGCTACCATGTGCATCTGTAGCACCTACACCAGTTTCTGCATTATTACACGCAGTAGCTGTTGTTAAAGCAGGTGTATTCGCAATTGCACGTGTAACTTACTTCACTATTGGACCAGAATTATTACAAGGTACAGTGGCACAATATGTTGCATTAGGTGCAACACTAGTCACAATTGTATATGGTTCAGCAATGGCACTTATGTCACAACATTTAAAACGTAGATTGGCCTATTCAACTGTGTCACAGTTGTCCTATATCCTATTTGGCATCGCATTGATGAGTGGAGATGGATATTTAGGCGGTATGATCCATCTCTTCGGTCATGCGATTGTGAAAATCACATTATTCTTATGTGCTGGTGCAATCATTTATAAGACTGGTAGAGAATATGTGTGGGAATTAAAAGGGATTGGAAAAGCAATGCCAGTCACAATGGTCGTATTTACAATCGCATCCTTTGCGTTAGTAGGTATTCCACCATTACCTGGATTCTTCTCTAAATGGTATCTATCTACAGCGGTATTTAGTGCTGGGGGTAATATGTTTGGATTTATCGGACTTATTGCACTTGGCATATCAGCTCTACTTACTGCAGTATACTTGTTTAGCATTTGTGCAAATGCATTTATTCCTGGTGAAGGATTTGATTACGAAGCAGCTAATAAAGACGTTAGTGATCCAAACCGTTATATGACAGTTCCTCTAACAATCTTAGCTGTAGCAATCGTATTATTTGGACTATTGATCTCACCATTGATCAATATCCTGACGCTTTAGATGGGAAGGAGGCTATTCTAGATGGGAAATATCATATTACCTATACTCGTATTTTGGCCAATTTGTGCATCCATCATTAGTTATTTAATTGGACGCAAAAATAAGAAAATGCGTGATTACTGGGCAAACTTCGTTACGATTGTTGAATTTGCCTTAGCTGTAAGTATGATTCCAACTGTCATTGCACAGGGAAGTGTCTACTTCACGCTTGCACCATTTGGACATGAGAGACTCTATTTCCAAATGGATGGATTCCGTTGTATCTATGGTGTCATTACAACATTCATGTGGATGTGTACAACAATATTCTCTAGAGAATATTTCGCACACTACAGAAATCGTAATCGTTATTACCTATTCATGTTAATGACAGAAGGGGCAACAGTAGCTGTATTCCTTTCTGGCGATGTATTAACTCTATTTACATTCTTTGAAGTCATGGCGTTTACATCTTATGTAATGGTTATCCATGATGAGAAGCCTGGTGCACAAAGAGCTTCTGAGACATATACATACTTAAATGTATTTGGTGGTCTCGTTACGCTTATGGGTATCTTCCTTCTCTATAACACAATTGGAACGCTTGAGATTGATAAGATTAAAGATGCATGTGCCGCAGTACCAGATCGAAAGATGTTGTATTGGGCTGCAGCAACGATGATTGTCGGCTTTGGTGGTAAGAGTGGTATGTTCCCACTGCATGTATGGCTACCAAAAGCTCACCCAGTAGCTCCAGCTCCAGCATCTGCACTATTATCAGGTGTATTAACAAAGACCGGTGTATATGGCATTATCATTATTTCTTGTCATATGTTGTTCGGTGATTGGGTTTGGGGTTGTGTATTACTAGGGATTGCAGTTATCACCATGTTTGGCGGTGCGTTCCTCGCACTATTCTCAGTAGACTTAAAAAGAACACTTGCATGTTCTTCTATGTCGCAAATCGGATTTATTTTAACTGCAATCTCTATGCAATGTATATTGATGGCAGATCCAGAATTAACTGGTGAATTCCATTTCTATGGTGTTCAAGGCGCAATCTTACACATGATGAACCACTCCCTCATCAAACTATGCTTGTTTATGTCAGCTGGTGTAGTTTACATGAATTTGCATAAGTTAAATCTAAATGATGTACGTGGCTTTGGTTATAATAAACCATTATTAAAGTTCATCTTCGGTATGGGCGTATTAGCAATTATTGGTATGCCACTATGGAGTGGATATATCTCTAAAACACTCATTCACGAAAGTATCGTTGAAAGAATCTTCATGTATCATGACATCGAATTCGCCGCAAGAGTCTTCCAAGTAGTAGAAAGTATATTCACTTTAACCGGTGGTCTAACGACTGCTTATATGACAAAGATTTACATTGCGGTATTCTGGGAAAAGAATGCTTATAACCAAGAAAAAATGGATGCAAGCAATGGCAAATACATGAACAAAGCTTCAGCATTTGTGCTAACTATTAGTGCACTTGTATTACCATTCTTCGGACTAACATTCTACAAAACAATGATTCCAATTTCTGAATTCGGTAGTGGATTTATGTATTTGAATGGACACCCACATGTAGTACCATTCTTAGAGTGGGCATGCTTACGTGGTGCGGCTGCCTCATTAGCAATTGGTGCAATTATCTATATCCTGATCGTTCGTGTATTACTCATGGCAAAGGATGAAAATGGTAAAACAATGTACATCAATGCTTGGCCAAAGTTCATCGATATCGAAGACTATATCTATCGTCCATTAGTAGTTCAAGTATTACCGTTCATTGGTGCATTCGTTACACGTACAATTGGTAACATCACAGAAGTGATTGGTAAAGTTGGTTACAAAGCATATTGGGCATTTGCGAATTTCTATCAACCACGTAAACCAAACGCGCATAAGTTTATCGAAAAATCGAAAGAGTTATATCCAAAACTCAAACCTGATGCACGTTTAGCTATTGAAAAGATGAAAGTTGCTTATCAAAATAGTAATATTGAGACTTGGGATAAGCAGGATGACAAGCGTACAATAGAACCGCTGACACGTGTCCCAGTCTTAGATGATTTCGAAGATATGAAGAAAGAAGGTTATGTAGTACCTCACTTAGGCGGCTGGTTCAATCGCTTTGCGAATAACTATGGCGATAATCCTGAGGAAGAAAACAAGCTCTCTTCAATGTTGAGACAAACAATGTCTTATGGATTAATTATCTTCGTAGTTGGTCTCGCGGTTGTTGCTGCATATATCATTACACAGACATTGTAAGCGTGAAAGAAATGGAGGTTATATATGACTACAAGTAATCAACAAGAGATTAAACCAGTAGGGAATACACTCCGTGCATTAGTCTTTATTGGTTTGGGTATCTTATCTATTATTATCGGATTCGTTCTAACTCCTTCCTTAGAAGGAATAGCGGAAGGATTCCGATTACAACAATCCGCAACCGGAATGCTTGATTTAAATACATTCATGGTTGTAGGCGAAGGCAATATTGGTGTGCCATTTATCAATGCAGGTATTTTGCTGATTGTCGTAATGCTAACGTATTTAGCAACGAAGACAAATATAAATGGTGGCGCAATTGCTGCTGCATTCATGGTGTACGGTTTCGGATTCTGTGGAAAGACATTATGGAATGTTTGGCCATTGTTCTTTGGTGTAATTATCCATGCTATTGTGAACAAAAAGAAGATCAATACAGTTACGGGCTTGGCTTGGTTCTCTGCAGCACTATCGCCAATGGTTAGCATTCTATCAATGTATACTCGTTTTGATGGCACAAGTACGATGGGCGAAGTAGCTCAATTCAACAGCGTCTCCTTTGCATTGGCTGTGGTAATTGGCTTAATCGCAGGTTACTTTGTCGCAGTATTTGCAGGCTTCTTACCAGAAAAGCATAACGGCTTAACTCTTTACAACGCTGGTATGGCTGCAGGCTTAACAGGATTCTTCATCTTTTCGCTGATGAAGGCATTAGGCATCGCCCATTCTGGGCCATCTCATGAGTATCCAAACATTGCAAATGGTGTATTGGCTGCATGTATTGCAATTCTATTAATTTACTTATTAGTTGCTGGATTACTCATTACTGCAAAAGAAAGAAGTGGTATCGATCTTATCGTTACGAAACTCTATTCTGGTAGTGCAGTTGAACAATTCGGCTTTGGTCCAACCCTAGCGAATATGGCAGTTGCAGGCTTTGCTTGCTTACTATATTGGTTCTTAACAAGAACAGCCAATGCACATGGTCCACTATTTGCTTGCTTATTTACAGTAGTAGGTTTTGCAAGTAATGGTATCTCTGTTAGAACAATGCTACCAATTATGTGTGGTGTATATCTAACAAGTATCATCGTTGGTGGTACACAAGGTGCTTTACAAGGCAATCCATTCTTTGAAAGTGCATTTAACTATGTAGGTTCTAAGAATATGTTAATTGCGGCAGTATTCGGATGTGGTATGGCACCAGTTGTATTCAAACATGGTAGTTGGGTAGGATTCTTAGCAGGTGTGATACACAGTATCCTAGTACCTAATACCGGTGTGCTACATGGTTGGATGAACTTATATAACAACGGCTTCTGTATTGGTCTAGTTGTTACATTCTTCGTACCAGCTGTATTAGCAGTATTAAAAACAAATAAAAAAGAATCAGCATAGCCATTATTGAGGAGGCTATTCTAGAAAAAAAATAAAAGGAGAAGACAATGAATTTACATAAACCAGATGTTAAATTAACAAGTGCTGAAGAAGCATTACAATTATTAAAAGAAGGAAACGAACGTTTCGTAAAAGGCGAACTATGCCCAAAAGACACATATGAAGAAGATCGTAAAACTTTAAGTGGCGGACAAGTTCCTTATGCTATCGTACTATGCTGTGCAGATAGCCGTGTAGCACCTGAGCTATATTTCGACCAAAGACTAGGCGATATCTTCGTTATTCGTAACGCTGGTAACGTAGTTGATGAAGTTGTATTAGGTTCTATTGAATATGGTGCAGAACATTTAGGAAGCCCACTTGTAGTAGTATTAGGCCACACAAGTTGTGGTGCTTGTACAGCTGCTGTACAAGGCGGAGAAGTTCCTGCAAACATCGGCGAAATCATGAAGAAGATTGCTCCATCTGTAACAGAAGGCGCAACAGTTGATGAAGTAGCTGCAGCTAACGCAAAAGCGATGGTTGAACAAATTAAAGCGGATGAAATCATTCAACACTTAGGCACAACAGTTGTTCCTGCTGTTTATGATATTTTATCCGGTGAAGTTATTTGGCTCTAATAGAGCATAAGATTCTTACAATTTAAAGCTTTAAGCCTCCTCAAAGGCTGAAAAATAAAAACGTTCATCCTTAACCCCTTTCTGATGAGCGTTTTTTTATAGCTAACTATTGACTGCTGGTCAGTTTGTCTGTAATATATACATAGAAGGAGTAGTAATATGGCTGATCAAAAAGACAATTCTAGTCGCAAAAGTGAATTTATTGAAGTCGCAGAAAAGTTATTCCAAGAAAATGGAATTGTGGACACAACAGTAAATTCTATTGTTAAAGAATTAGATGTAGCCAAAGGATTATTCTATTACTACTTTGATTCAAAAGACGATGTCATTGCGGCAATTAGTGAAAAATACAATGAAGTATTCAATCAAATGATGATGGATCAATTGGATAACATGGATTATTCCACAAAACTACATCGCTTTGTGAAAAATACAGTTTATTCCTTTAGAGAATTGAATAAAAAATTACAAGGTTCAAATGATGATGTAGATTTAACGCAACTAGCAGTTATCAGTAAAGAAGAAGCGAAAGAAAAAGCAATTCAAACATTACAAGAATTATTTGAAGAGGGTAATGAGAAAAATGAATTAAGCTTAGATTATACAAAATATTATGCAGATATTTTGGTTGGCGGAATATTAGAATTAATCGAACAAAATGAAGCAACCAATAAAGAAATAGAATTTATTATATTAGATCTCATAGAGAGAGCTGGAAAGGACTAGAAAGATATGGCAGACTTTTTAAAACAATTAGATGAAGTAGTAAGTAAAACAACACAAGCAATTCAAAAAGAAGGTAAGAAAGCTTTAGAAAGATTAGATGAAGAAAAAGAAAAAGCAAAGATTCGTTCTGAAATTGGTAATACAAAAAAAGATCTTTCTAAAGTATATGAACAATTAGGAAAAGACTTCTTTGAAGCAAAGGAAAAAGGAATTGAATTACCTGATTTTTCAAAAGCATTAGATGTGATTCGTTCTAAAGAAAATGTGATTAAACTACTGGATGAAAAATTAAAAACAATAGGTACTGCAGTAGAAGAAGTAAAAGACAAAATGGAGGAATAATCAAACCCATCACAAGAAGGTATAGTGCAAACTATACTTTTTTGTTGGAAGGGGATAAAAGAAAAGATCTATTTATTTAGGTCTTCATTCGGAAGTGAATAAATACATCCACAATAATTTTGTTTATATAAACAATACTCTTCTGCGATTTCATTTGATTTTAATTGTCCATTATCTTTTTTAAAATCTGAGAAGAAATATTTTGTGTTTGGATATTTTTGCATTAAAGCTTTTCCAATTTCATTGATCTTTTGACTATCTTTTTGTCTAGAAAAAGTCATCACTGTTGTAAAATAATCAAATCCATTTTCTTCAGCATATGCATAAGCTTCTTCTAAACGCTTTTCATAACATAAGAAACAACGCCTAAATCCTTCTGGATCATCTTTATATATTTCTAAATCTTTTGTGTATGTTTCATTATCATATGGTGCTTCAATAAGTGGTATAGAATCGTTGTAACGCTCTTTTAAATAACGTTTTAATTCATTGAGTCGCTTTGTGTATTCTTCACTTGGATAAATATTGGAATTGTTGTATATAAGGGATACATCAAAATATTCTTTTAAAAATTCAATTGGCCAACAAGCACATATGACACAACAAACATGTAAAAGAATTCTTGGTTTTCTTCCAACAAACGATTGAATTTCTTTTAAAGCTTCCAAGTGATAATTTGTTTTAGGTTTTAATTTACGTGCCTCTAGGTAGGCGATGAATTCATCAATATTACTCATTTGTGATTAACATACAGTCGCCAAAAGAGAAGAAACGATATCTTTCATTGACTGCCTCCTGATATGCTTTTTTACATAAATCGAGTCCGATAAATGATGCAATCATCATGATAAGTGTTGATTTTGGTAAATGGAAATTCGTTAACATGCCATCAATGGTATGCCATGTATAGCCAGGATAGATAAATAATTTTGTTTCATGACTACATGCTTCAAATTTCCCATATATGTTATAAACACTTTCTAGTGTTCTAACGGATGTTGTTCCAATTGCGAAAATTCTTCTATTTTCTTTTTTTGCTTGGTTTAGTATATCTGCAGTCTCTTTGCTCATTTCAAATACTTCCCCATGCATGATATGGTCTTCTACTGTCTCAACTTTCATTGGTCTAAATGTGCCTAAGCCAACATGTAATGTCACATCTACGATTGTGACACCTTTTTCTTTTAGTGCACTAAAGATAGCATCTGTAAAATGTAAACCAGCTGTTGGAGCAGCAGCACTTCCTCTAACTTTTGCATAGACTGTTTGATAACGATCTGCATCATCTAATTTTTCTTTGATATATGGAGGTAGGGGAACTTGCCCTAATTCATCTAATATTTCATTAAAGATGCCATCATATAACATCTTCATGCGTCTTAAACCTTCTTCCATGACTTCAACGCATTCTGCCTCTAATAATCCTTCTTTGAATGTCACACGTGTTCCTACTTTTACTACTTTTGCATTGCCGACTAAGCATTGCCAAATATCATCTTCTTCTTGACGCAATAAAAGTATTTCTACATGTGCATTCGTTTCTTGTTTTGTGCCAAATAAACGAGCAGGAATTACTTTTGTGTTATTTCTTACAAGAACATCGCCTTCATGGAAATAGGAAATAATATCAGAGAATGTTTTATTCTCTAATTCACCACTATTTTTATGTACTACCATCATTCTAGACTCACTGCGATTTTCTAATGGTGTTTGAGCAATGAGTTCTTCTGGTAAATCATAATCAAATTCATTTACTTGCATTAAAAACCTCTTTCATCAAAACCCATTGTTGAAAGGGTTTCTTCTTTGAAATCATTGAAACGATCTTCTTTGATCGCAACACGTGCATCTTCCATTAACTTAATGAGGAAGCGTGTATTATGGATAGACATTAGTCTTGTGCCAAATCCTTCATTGGTTCGACATAAGTGATTTAAATATGCCTTTGTATAATTCTTACAACAATAACAATCACACTTTTCATCGAGTGGTGTAAAGTCTTCTTTATACATTGCTTTTTTGATGTTGATACGACCACTGCTTGTCATAAGTGTGCCGTGTCTTGCGATACGTGTTGGAAGTACACAATCACACATATCAATATTCATCGATACAGCTTCTAATAAGTCATTGACTGCACCAACACCCATTAAGTATCTTGGTTTATCTAAAGGTAATAATTCTTGCGACATTTGAACCATGCGCTTCATCGTCTCTTTATCTTCACCAACAGATGTACCACCAATCGCATATCCTGCAAAATCCATTTCTACTAACTTTTCTGCACAATAGTGTCTTAGATCTTCATATTCACCACCTTGTACAATGCCAAAGATAGATTGTTTATCTGGATTTAAATTCGCTTCTTTCCCGCGCAGTGCCCAACGCAGAGTTCTTTCCATACTTGCTTTTGCGTAATCATAATCTGCTGGATAAGGGATACATTCATCAAAGCTCATGATGATATCAGCCCCAATCGCATTTTGGATTTGAATAGACTTTTCTGGAGATAAAAACATCATATC
>CACXEN010000193.1 GCA_902766675.1 uncultured Erysipelotrichaceae bacterium | reverse complement strand
ATAATTGAGCTTTTCAAGTCTTTTTGTTAATTGACTTTTTTCAATAATCAAATCTGATATATTCATATTCACCTCCTATGTGGAACATTTTATATGAATTTGTTCCACATAAATAATATCATTTATGTGGAACGTTTTCAATTGTAATGTTCCACATTTTAAATTATATTAAAAACTCCTCTCGGAGCTTTCAATCATTATACTATTCTATAAAGAATAGCCTTTCTATTTATTTTTGGTACAATAAATACATGGAATTTAATAATGTTAATTTAGAAAAAGGTTATAAAAAGACAAAGCGGAAAGTGATTCTTGGCATTCTTTGCTTAGCTGCTTCCCTTCTTTTTCTTGTGCTTGCCTTTGTGAAACTTGCTAATGCTAGCAATAATGTCGAAGAATTCAATCAAATTCTCTTTGAGAAGAATCGAGATGATCGTATTGCTTATTTAGATGTGAATGGTTATGCCTATCTTGGTACAGAAAGTGACTACAAACATTTCTTTCTTACTATAAATAATGCTAACTACTATAACATCATCAGCTTATATGAACATGAATATGATGAAATCTTAGATGAACTTGATGCTCTTCCTGAAAATGAATGTTTACGACTTTATGGTTATACTAGACCAGTCACTAGTGAATTAAAAGAATATGCGATTGAAGAAATCAATGCCATATTTGAAGATGACACTTTAAATAGTGCAAACTTTGAAGATTATATTGGTGCATATTATCTTGAAGGTACCAAAAATAATAAAGTCAGTGGACTTGGCGCAATCTTCCAAGTCAGTTTAGATCAACTTCTCATCGCTGCTTTAGCTTTAATCTTTGGATTAATCATCTTAATCCCAAGTTTAAAAGCCAAAGAAAGTTTTGGTGATAGCATCGTTGCGGCTTGGCCAAATCGTACTGAATACGAAAATGAATTAAATGATCCTTCAACAATATGGATAGAAGGACTTAAAACTTATCTTACTGATAAACATCTCATTAGTATTGGTGATGAATTAAATATCTATGATTATCAAGATATCGTTTTAGCTTATCCTACACGTTATTCCTATAATGGTGTTCCTAGCTATAATGTCTTAACAATTGGCGATAAAACAGGCCAAATAAAAGAAATTAGTAAAGGAAAAATACAAACAGAGAATCTTCATTCACAAGTACTCGATACAATAGCAGAAAAGAATCCAAATTGCGTCATTGGTTATTCTTTAGAAAACCTTCAACAATATCATCTAACTTATAATACGAAAAAGAAGTAACGTGGTTACTTCTTTAAAGACTATTCATAAATATACGATATGAATCTTACATGAGATTCATATTTTTATTTAAATGTTGCGATATCATCTATTTCATATTTAGGCACATAATAATTCACATCATCATCCACATAATAATGTGTATCTCCATCTTTTACTTCAACGATAGTAGATGTATGGTCCGCATATCCTAATGGAATTAATAATTCGGCAGTATAATCTTCTGGCACATTTAATAATTCATTGACCTTTGTCACATTGAAGTTTTTCATCATGACAGATCCAATACCCTTTTCTCTAGCACTTAATACCAATATCTCTGCCGCAATTCCAGTATTAACATGCATATGTATTGATGGCTTTTTTGGTGAAAGAATGAGAATATATGCCATCGCATGTTCATTTTCTTTTGGTTCTCCTAATTCTCTAGGTAAAGATGCTGCATAATAAGTTAGCTTGGAAATCTCATCTCGTAATGCCTTGTCTGTAATCACAATATATCGTAATTCATTCACATTATTCCCTGATGGTGCTAATCGAACATCATTGATCATGTCTCTTAAATCTTCCATAGGTATTTCTTCTTGTTTAAATCTGCGTATTGAGCGTGTTTCTAATAAAAGTTCATGTAATTTCATTTTCTATAACCTTTCTTTCATTAAATGGACTAATTCCATTTCTCCATCATTATACACGAAGGAAGCGATTCCTCCTTCAGGAAGCCTCTTTGTATGATTTTTATTTGCAATTTCTTTTTGTTGGTATTTTGTATAACCAAAATATGTATGTACTAGAATCAGGAAATAATCTCCATGTCCTACCAATAGGATTGTATCTCCATCTTCACTTTCTTGGATTACTTTATTCATAAAGGATACTATTCTATTCTTTACATCCTCTTCATCTTCTCCGCCTAAATCTTTCCAATCTGTTTCATTAAATCTTCTTTTATAATCATTATCTTCGTATGGTTTTTCTTCTGCACTACCAAAATATGTTTCTATTAAACCTGCATCATAAGATGTTGGTATATCCCTTCCTTCCAGTATCACCTCTGCCATTTGTTTGGCGCGTAATAATGGAGAAACATAAGCTTTTGTGATTGGGATATTCTTTAATTCATCTCTCGCACGTCTTGCTTGTGTGAAACCATTTTCTGTTAATGCACTACCAGATTGTCCTTGCATAATCCCTTTTTGATTATGATATGTTTGTCCATGTCTTACATAATAAAATGTTATCTTCATAATATTATTTTCTAATAATCCTCCCCTACATTTCAATGGAATTATTCTATAATTGAAGTATGAAATATGATGTGATTGGTGTTGGAAATGTCGCATATGACTATTTATGTATTGTAGAAGATTATCCAAAAGAAGATAGTTCCACACATATCTTACAAATCGTCAATCAATGTGGTGGTTGCGTAGGTACTTCATTAGTTTCTATGCAAAGACTTGGTATTTCATCATGCTATATCGGAAATATAGGCAATGATGATGCTGGTAGAATCATTCAAAATGATTTCTTAAAAGAAGGTGTTGGAATTGATGGTTTGGATGTATTACAAGATGGTCATAGTTCACTTGGCTTTGTGATGATTGACCCTAACCACGCCACAAGAACGAAATTCCCATATCGTGATAATCTTGCGGATATAGAGTGGACAGATAAGAAAAAAGAGCTCATTCAAAACGCAAAGATATTACATATTGATGGCACCCATTACAACAACTGTATGCAAGCAATTGAAATCGCAAAGGCAAACAATGTTCTTGTTTCATTAGATGGATGTTCTAAAAAAGAAGATAATTCTTTGAATGTAGATATCGCAAGAAATGCGGATATTCTAATTATGAATAGTGCTTATCCATTCTATACAAGTAATAAAGAATCATTAAAAGATGCTTTTGCATTCTTCGCAAACTTTGGCGCAAAATATATACTTACAACACGTGGTGAAGATGGATGTATTGCTTATGTAGATAATGAAATAAGAGAATTTCCAGCATTTAAAGTCAATGCAGTAGATACAACTGGTGCTGGTGATGCATTCCATGGAGGTTTTATCGCAGCTATATTAAAAGGTTACCCATTATTAAAAGCAATTGAATATGCTTCTGCTGTATCCGCAATCAATACCTTACAAATTGGTGGTAGGATTGGTTTACCTACCCATCAAGAAGTAGAAGATTTCATTCAATCGCATCAAATATAAATATAATAACCTCAGATATTCTGAGGTTATTTTTCATTTCTGAATAATTGAATTGCATGACGTAAATGTCCTTTCATGGCATCTCTTGCAATCACGCCTAATTGATGTAATTGCCATGCTTTATCTGGTTCTTTTTGAATTGCGTCAATGATTGCACTACCACCTTCTTTTGCCATATATGCATAATAATTGATTTTACGTACACCACCATCAATGACTTTTGCATAATCTTCATCATTTACACCAGATGATCCATGCATCACAATTGGTATTTGCGTTTTATCTGATATTTCTTTTAATAATGCAAAATCAAGTTTTGGAGGAGCAGTGTAGAAGCCATGACTATTGCCAAATGAACAAGCTAACATATCCACACCTGTTTTTTCCACGAAGTCTTTGGCTTGATCAGGGTTCGTGAAATTCTCTCTTTCAATATCTCGAATTTCTAATTCTTTATCATTGGTAAGAGTATAGCCAGCCATCTTACCAATTTCTCCTTCTACCATTGCGCCATAAGGTTTAGCCATTTCTACAACCTTTTTTGTATTGGCAATGTTTTCATCATATGGAAGTGCAGAGCCATCATACATGACAGATGTAAAACCAATATCTAAAGCTTTCTTTACATAATCAATTTCTACGCCATGATCTAAATGCGTAGCCACTGGTACTTTAGCACGCTTAGCATATTGCATCATGATTGGACCCATTTCTTCTAATGATACAATTCCTCTTTCTTCATGAACTGTCGCAAATTCAATAATGACACCTGTATTTTCTTCTTCAGCTGCCGCAATTATTGCTTGTAATACTTCTAAGCCTGTCACATTAAATGCACCAACTCCTGCATTATTTTTTATTGCTGCATCTATTAACTCTTTTGTACTTACTAACATTTATTTAATCCAATACTCTTCTTCACTAGTTTCTAGTGCTTCTTTTAATTTTGGACGTAGTTCATCCAAATCTAGAATCCGAAATAATTCCACAATTCTAGGATAGTCTTTTAGTGTTGGGGTGATATCTCTTCCAGCAACTAATAAATCAGGACTAGTAGCACTTAATTCTCCTAAAGAAACATGTTCTACTGTGACATCTTCTCTTCCTAATTCTTTTAATACTTTTTGTACATTCAATTTCACCATTAGGGAGCTACCCATACCTCCCCCACAACAACACACGATGTGATGAATATCAGCCATACTACTTCCCCTTTCTACTGATTATTTAGCATCCAATCAATTCCTTTTGCGATTCTAATTTCTGAATCCACAAAATGATTCCCAGGATTATATTCCAAGATACTATGACATTTATCATCTAATATTTCATATTGATAACGTAAACGATCTCCCACTGTTTTCATAATCGGATTCTTTGTGTTTTCTTCTTTATCACCAATACTTAGATATATATGATTTGTTTGAATATTTTTTTCTTTGATATATTGGTCCCAATTCTCAAACCATACAGATGGAGATGCCGCAATCACTCCATCAAAGATATTACATTCATATGCACTATATAAGGCAAATAAAGCTGCCAAAGAATAGCCACATATATACAATTTTTTCAATTCAATATCTAACTCTTTGATAAGAATATCTTTGATAAATTCTAATAATATATGCGCATTGCCTGAAAAATCATTTTTCCCAAAAACAGCTTTCATATACCAAGGAGATAATTCATCATTCCAATTCTCTATTTTGATTGCGATAAGTGCATAATCATCCTTTGTATTACTTACTTGAATTTGTTTATCTAATAGTGAATAATCATTATCGTCAATTGGTTGGATAATGATGTTCTCCTTATTTAAATCGCCATAAATATAACAAGTATAGTTATGGATTTTTACTTCTTGCATTATGCGTCTATTCTTTCCTTTACTGCAAACATTGTAAATGTACCCTTACATAAGAGTTTTTCTTCTTGGTTTTTTATTTCTACTTCGATTACTTTTGTGGTTCTACCATTATGTATACAATTTCCTTCTACTGTTAATGTATCACCTAGATGGGCAGCTTTTAAATAATGCATATTCGCTCCCATTGTCACAATTTCTGCACCTGTATTTCTTGCGGCTAAGCCTGCAACAGAATCACATAGTGTATATAAATATCCACCATGCCCATTGCCATAATGATTCAAAGATCCCTCTACTACTACAGTTTGTAAGATGACATGACCTTCTTCACTTACTAATAATTCATAATTCTCAAATATTTTAATTTCTTTAAAAATGATATCTTTCATAAATATTTTTCTTTCTATCTTTATTATACAAAAAGAAAGAGACTTAGGTTGCACTAAGTCTCTAGGAAATATATGGTTCTCATCAAACTTACTGGATTGGACTAAGTAAGTTTTAGAATTATTAGCTAACTACGGATAGGAATGATGGGATTAATTCACCTTCATAGTAGAATAGACCTCTACCTACTTCAGCTACATCCCATACACGTTGTGGGTTGTCAGGATATGCTGCATAACCACCAGCGTATGTTTCAATACGGTTACCACTTGGTTCAAAGAAGTAAATTGTTTGACCACGTGTGATAGCGTGACGTGTTGGACCTACGTCTCTCTTAACACGGTTCTTACCGATTAAGTCAGCTGCATGACCGATGTCATTCCAGTCTTGTAGGTAGAATGCGAAGTGGTGCATTTTGCCTGGTTGTTCATATTCAACAAATGCGATGTCATGTGCTTTATTACCACCTGTTAACCATGTAGCGAAACGTTTGCCATCTTCTGTATTACAAACTTCTGGAGCGAACATGCCTAATACTTCGATGAAATATCTTTCAGCTTCCGCAATGTTTGGTCCATAGCATAGTAAGTGGTCAAAACGTTGTGCACGCATACCACGTGGTTCTTCTTTCCATGGGTCTGGGTTTTTTAGCATTGGATAATCAGCTGCTAATTCTACTTCGTTATAGAATTGAATTGTATGACCTGTGCAAAGTTTTGTGCTATAACGTTTACCAAAACCTGGTTGTTCATCTGTAGCTTCTTCTACAGCATAACCGAATTTTTCTGTATCAACTTTAATTTGTTCTAGTGTTTCAGCGTCCATTACTTTGAATGCTACATAGTCTAGACCTGCTTCTTCTGCTTTGCGTAATACTACAGAGTGATGATCAAATTCATCATAAGTTTTTAGCATTACACGACCGTCTGATGTACGACCTACTTCATCTAAGCCAACTACGTTTTTGTAGAACTCTAATGTTTCGTCTAAATCAAGAACTCTAATTTGGATTAATCCTGGACGGATTGTTTTTACGATTGCCATACTTTTTCCTCCTTATATTATTTCTGGCTAAATTTTTTGAGTGTTAAATTACTTTTTGGTTTTACACAACAAGCAAGTACAATTCCACTATCTTGTTCTTGCTCTGATACGTGTGCTCTAGACATCTTTTTAAATATTTCGAAATTTCCATCAAGAATTTCTATTTTACAAGCACCGCATCCGCCACCACCACATCCATATGTGATTGGTCCTTCGTGTTTTCTCCTCATCGCAAAGAAGAGAGAATCATTTTCATCTGCCATGAATGTATTACCGGTAGTAGCATCTGTTACTTTATATTCCATTTTTCTTTCCTACTTAACCAGGCCGTTTTTGAGTTGATATGCTACATCTATAATCATGTCTTCTTGACCACCGATCATTCCACGTTTTCCTAGTTCAACTAGGATGTCTCTAGGATCGAGATCATATTTTTTCGCTGCATCATATACATGCAACAAGAAGCTTGAATATACACCTGCATAACCCAACATTAATGATCCAGAATCTATTGTTTGTGGTCTTGGCATCATTGGCTCTACCACATTTTGTGCTAGATCTTGTAAACCATAGAAGTCTACATTTCCTAAATCATAATCGTGACGTTTTAATACGCCGCAAAGTACTTCCATTTGTGCATTACCTGCACCAGCACCTAATCCTCTTAAGCATCCATCCACATATGTTGCACCTGCTTGTACAGCTGCAAGTGAATTGGCAATTGCCATACCCATATTGTTATGTGCGTGGAAGCCAACAGGGATATTTACGGCTTTTGTGACTGCTTCAACTCTTTCTTTGACGTCACCTGGCATTAGATATCCCGCTGAATCCGCAAGATTTACGTAATCTGCGCCATAACTTTCCATCTTTTTTGCTTCTTCCACAAGTCTCTCTACTGGAGCTTTGTGAATCATCATAAGGAAGCCTACTGCCATCATACCGAGGTCTTTTGCTGCATAGATATGTTCTGCACTTACGTCTGCTTCAGTTACGTGAGTTGCGACACGCACTGCACGAGCGCCACAATCATATGCTTGTTTGAGGTTAGCAATCGTACCAATTCCCGGTAATAATAGGACATCTAACTTCGCGTTTTTGATTTGTGAAGCTGCTGCTTCAATCAATTCAAATTCGCTAGTTTTCGAGAATCCGTACGTATAACTGCTACCGCCAAGACCATCGCCATGTGATAATTCAATTAACTCTATGCCACATTTGTCCAATCCGCCAGCAATCTCAGCCACTTGATCACATGTATAACTGTGTCTTAGTGGGTGAGAACCGTCACGTAGCGTAGCGTCAACTAATGTAATCTTGCCTTGACTCATGCTTCATCTCTCCCTTCTAACAACATCTCTTCTGCTATTTTTTCCGCTGCAGCAACAGCCGCAGAGTTGATAATGTCGAGGTTTCCACTATAAGCTGGTAAGAAGTCTGCTTGACCTTCTACCTGTACGATTGCTGTAACGCGATCCCCATCCATTGTTGGTGGGACTCTGAGTTGGTAACCAGGAACGTATTCCTTTAATTGATTCACGATATCATCGATAGATTCTTTAATCTTTTCAAATGGAACACTCTTGTCCTTTACCTTTACATTAATCGTATTTGTCATCATCAGTGGTGGTTCTGCTGGGTTTAAAATGATAATTGCTTTTCCTTTATCAGCTCCACCTACTAATTCAATTCCTTTACTTGTTGTTTCTGTAAATTCATCCATGTTGGCTCTTGTTCCAGGGCCAGCACTCTTTGATGAAATACATGCAACGATTTCGCCATATTCAGCACCTGCCACGCGAGATACAGCATATACAATTGGTATTGTTGCCTGTCCGCCACAGGTAACCATGTTGATATTTGGTGCTGTCTTTAGTTGGTCTAAATTACACACTGGAACACAATATGGGCCAATTGCAGCTGGTGTTAAGTCAATCGCAATCATGCCTGCTTCTTTAATCTTTGGAGCATTGAATTTCAAGTGTGCTGCAGCACTAGTTGCATCAAATACAATTTTGATATCTTTATCGCCATCCTTGATTAATCCATCAACACCTTCAATTGTTGTTGGAACACCAAGACCTTGCGCTCTTTTAATACCTTCTGATTCAACAATGCCACACATCATAGCCATTTCTAGATGTTTTGATCGCATGATCTTATACATCAAATCGCTACCGATATTACCTGGACCAATGACAGCTACTTTAATCTTCTTATCCATTGGTTTT
>CACXEN010000192.1 GCA_902766675.1 uncultured Erysipelotrichaceae bacterium | reverse complement strand
ACTGCTAATACTTCACCAATTAACTCTGGATCTAAAGCAGAAGTAGGTTCATCAAAGTATATAATCTTTGGGTCATATGCTAATGCACGAGCAATCGCAACACGTTGTTGTTGGCCACCGGATAATTGATGTGGATAGTGATCATATCTATTTTGTAGCCCTACTTTATCTAATAAAGATTTTCCTTTTGCATCTGCTTCCGTTTTAGATATGCCACGAGATACCGTTAATCCAAGTGTCACATTTTGTAATGCTGTTTTATTTTTAAACAAGTTATATCCTTGAAATACAAATCCTGTTTGTTTGCGAATATCCGCAATATCTTTTTTATCTGTATTTGCTAAATCATATTCTTTTCCATCAAATACTAAAATACCCTCATCAGCTTCTGCTAAATAATTCAAACATCTTAAAAGCGTTGTTTTACCAGAGCCACTTGGACCTAATATCGCAATGACATCTCCTCTTTCTACTGAAAGATTAATCCCATCCAAAACAACATGATCACCAAATCGTTTTTTAATATTCTTTACTTCTAGTAGTGCCATTATTGATTCACCCCATAAGTATCTAATTTCTTTTCACCAAATCGTTGTAGCCAAGTTAATACTGTAGAAAACAACAAATATATCAAAGCTACTTCGACATATAACAACATAAACTGATATGTCTTACCGGCAATTCTTTTCGTTGCCATAAACATTTCTGCATATGTAATATTCGATGCTAATGATGTATCTTTCACCATTCCAATCAATGAATTACCAAGAGCCGGGAAAGCAATACGGAATGCTTGTGGTAATACAATATGCCACATGATTTGTGTATAACTCATACCTACACAATATCCAGCTTCTATTTGACCAACCGATATTGCTTCTAATGATCCTCGCATTGTTTCAGCACAATATGCACCTTCATTTAGCGCAAATACCAAAACTGCAGCAGGAAATGCTTCTATTTTAATACCTATTGAATTTAAACCATAAAACCCAATTGCCAATTGCACCATAAGTGGTGTACCACGAATAATCCAAATATAGAATCTACAAATACTACTAAGTACTGGTACTTTCGCATATTGAATCATCGCAACAATTACCGCAATAACAATTGCTAAAGCAAAGGCAATAATCGTCAAAGGTATTGTCATGGTTAAACCAGGCAATAATATTTTCCAAAATGAATCAACAAATAATTCCCATTGATCTTGAAAGCTCATTGTTTTCCTCTTTTAACGTAGGTATAGTAGACCAAAAGTTGCATAAAATCAATGATTTTGAACTGCCCCTATGAGCATAAACAGCGACATTTTTCTAATGAGTTGCTATATTTGACTTAAGGTAGAGGTATACACTATGAAGAAAGTTATTATTATAGGCGGTGTAGCTGGTGGTGCTAGTTGCGCTGCTCGACTAAGAAGAAACAGCGAAGATATAGAAATTGTGTTATTAGAAAAAGGACCATTCATATCTTTTGCGAATTGTGGGCTTCCTTATCACATATCAGATGTTATTTCCCAACAAGATGATTTATTACTTATGACACCAGAATTAATGCAAAAGCGTTTTAAGATTGATGTAAGAGTAAACAGTGAAGTTACCGCAATTAATCGTGATAAAAAAACTGTCACAATAAAAAATAATGATAAAACTTATGATGAGTCGTATGACACATTAGTCATCGCAACAGGATCATCTCCTTTAAAACCAGCAATAGAAGGTATTGATTCTTCAAAGATAAAAACATTATGGACAGTCAATGACGCAATTCAAATCAAAAAACTTGTAAAAGAAAATAGCATCCAAAATGTGGCTGTTATCGGTGGTGGCTTTATCGGATTAGAAATGGCAGATAATCTTTTAGAAGCTGGTAAACATGTCACAATTCTTGAAGCGGCCAACCAAGTCATGGCACCACTTGATATTGAAATGGCAGAAATCTTACACAAACACATACGTGATAAAGGTATCGATTTACACCTACAAGATGGTGTGCGTAAGTTTGAAGAAAACAATGACAAAATTATTACTACGCTAGAAAGTGGTGCTACTGTAGAAAGTGATTTAGTCATCTTATCTATTGGTGTGCGTCCAAATAGTGCTATCGCAAAAGATGCTGGATTAGAACTAAATAAGCGTGGTGGTATCGTTGTGGATGAATATATGAAAACAAGTGATGATAATATCTATGCAGTTGGAGATGTTGTTGAAATTGAAGATTTTATTACACATGATAAAACAATGATTCCTTTAGCTGGCCCTGCCAACAAACAAGGAAGACTAGTTGCGAATACGATTGCAGGAAATCCTGAGGCATATCATGGTACACAAGGCTCTTCCATTGCGAAAGTATTTGATTATACTGCTGCATCCACTGGATTAAACGAAAAGACACTTATACAAAGAGGACTTGAAAAAGAAAAAGATTATAAAACAGTCATGATTGTACAAAACCATCATGCTGGATATTATCCAGGCGCAAAGCCAATGGTTTTAAAACTATTATTTAACCAAGATGGCTCTAAAATCTATGGCGCACAAATTGTAGGTACTAAGGGTGTGGATAAGCGAATTGATACATTATCTGTCGCAATCCGTCTTGGTGCTACTGTAGAAGACTTAAAATATTTAGAAACATCTTATGCGCCACCATATTCCAGCGCAAAAGATCCAGTCAATATGCTTGGCTTTACAGCAGATAATAAACTAAAAGGATATGTGGATTTCGCCACATATGATGAAATAGAAAACAATCCAGATGCGATTGTATTAGATGTTCGAGAAGATAGTGAAGTACAGAATTATGCACTAGATAATATTGTCCATATCCCATTTGGACAACTAAGAGATCGCTTAGATGAATTAGACAAAGATGGGCAATATATTATAATGTGTGGAATTGGTGTTAGAGCATATAATTCTCAACGTATTCTCAATCAAAATGGATTCCATCACGTAAAGGTATATCCAGGTGGTATGACATATTATTTATTAACACATAAAAAGAAGCATTAGCTTCTTTT
>CACXEN010000191.1 GCA_902766675.1 uncultured Erysipelotrichaceae bacterium | reverse complement strand
GGCATTGTTAAAAAGTATACATAGATGCCAATACATCCATATGCAACTAGATATATGATACATGCAAATCCTATACACTGCACACTTGTTTGCAGGAAAGTATCCGCAAATGGCTTAAATACAGACGCATAATAGGCTATCATACCTGCAATCGCAACATACCCCATTATTTTTGGCGCAAAATGCATTTGTATTGGTTCTGATGCAGGCACTTTAATTTTAAACCGTTTTGATAAGATTCTACCTAAATAATGGCTAATAAATCCTTCTAATACACCAGTTAAAACAGTAGAAATAATAAACATATTCATAAAGAAACTATTTGTTTGCATATATTCAGGAGCTTGGCCTAATTGGCTTGTAATTGAAGATGTTAATGCTTGTACCTCTTGTACTTCCGCATTGATGTCATATCCAAACAAACCCATCATCAACAACATCACTCCAACTTCAATAAATGCGCCTAAAGCTGCAGTTGAAATCAATACTGTTTTATTACTTGCTCCACGATGCACAAGTGAGCCATTGACTAGCCCAATTAGTACCATTCCAGAAAAATATAGGGCAGCAGATGGTGTCATAGAAAAAATGAATAATATGAAAAGCATCCCTGCTAATACTGGCAATGCAGTTTTAAAGCCATATTTTGCACTATATAACAGCATTGGCAAAGGATACAGATATAAGATATATGGAGATAATAGACCGCCAATTTGCCGATCAATTAACACAAATACACCGACAATTGCGATAATCATCGCTCCTTCTGTTAATTTCCTAGTCTCATTTCTCATATTTTTAAGGCTAATAGATTATATCATATTCCATTATTCATAAAGTATTTACTCTTTGCGAAAAACCTGTTATAACCTTCAATATGAATAAAAAAAGAGTGTTTCTTGAAGGTATTCGTGACGGTATGCCTATTTGTTTAGGCTATTTCGCTGTCGCTTTTTCTTTAGGTATCACAATGCGCAATGCCGGTATGAATGCAACGCAAGGATTCATCTTTTCAGCTTTAAATATGGCTTCTGCTGGTGAATATGCTGCCGTACAAGTCATTGCGACAGCTGGTACATATTTAGAAATTGCAATCGTCACGCTTATCACAAACGCTAGATATTTACTTATGTCAGCTGCTCTTAGTCAACGTTTTTCTGAAAAAACTCCATTTATTCATCGCTTACTAGTAGGTTTTGCAATCACCGATGAGTTATTTGGTATTACGATTAATCGCAAAGGCAAAATTGATCCAATTTATAACTATGGCGCATATTCTGTCGCAATACCTGGTTGGGCATTAGGCACATCCTTTGGGATTATTGCTGGAAATATACTACCCGATAGAATTGTAAGCAGTTTATCTGTCGCATTATTTGGAATGTTTTTAGCTATTATCATACCTGCTTCTAAAAATGATAAAGTCGTTTTTGGAGTTGTATTAGTTAGTTTCTTGCTAAGTGGATTATCACAATTCGTTCCTTTCTTTAATACACTATCTACAGGAACCCAAGTAATCATACTAACAGTTCTTATTGCATCTATCTGCGCATATTTCTTCCCACATGAAGAAAAGGAGGAAGTGTAATATGGAACGTTCTATGACTTTATATATCCTAATCCCATTTATGGTATCTTATCTTATTCGTGTATTACCACTGACTCTTATTCGCAAACCAATCACAAATCGTTTCACACAATCCTTTCTATATTATGTTCCATATGTAACACTTGCGATTATGACATTCCCTGCCATTATCACTGCAACAAAAACACCGATATCCGGTGTATTCGCCCTTTGTATCGGTGTTGTATTGTCCTGGCGTGAAAAGAGTTTACTTACTGTTGCCAGTGCATGTTGTATCGCAGTACTTCTAATTGAAATGTTTATCTAGCGCTTGAAGTCATATAAGTCTTCAAGTGCTTTTGTTTCAAAATGTCTTGGGGAAGGCTCTGCTGTTTCACTTGCATAGCCAATAGGTAATATTGCGATTAAATGGTATTTACTAGTTTCAGGATATTCTTCTTGAATTGCTTTGGAGTCAAAATGTCCTACCCAAACAGTCGCAAGTTCTTTTTCCTCTACTTCTAACATCATATGTGTAACCACAATAGACGCATCCACATCACTGAAGTTGGCATTATCATATGGTCTTACATATGCTTCTTCTGGATTTGAT
>CACXEN010000190.1 GCA_902766675.1 uncultured Erysipelotrichaceae bacterium | reverse complement strand
TGTATAAAGAAAGAGCACGGAAAGATAGAGAAGGTGGTCTATGATAATAGGCTCTCATGTTGGTATGAAAGCACCTGAATATGTTTTGGGTAGTGTGAAAGAGGCATTATCTTATGGTGCAAATGCTTTGATGCTATATACCGGTGCTCCACAAAATACAAAACGCAAAGCTTTAGATGAATTATTCATTGATGAAGCGAAGAAATGCATGGAAGAAAATGGATTATCAATGGATAATCTAATTGTGCATGCTCCATATATTATCAATCCTGCAAATTCTGTAAAACCTGAAGTAGCAGAGCTAGCAGTAGAATTCTTAGAAAAAGAAATTGAGCGATCTTATGCAATTGGTGCGAAATATATTGTTTTACATCCAGGCTCCTATACAACTACAGATTTAGAAACTGGTATTGAAACGATTATATCGCAACTCAATAAGATTCAATCTATTCCTGATAATATTGTGATTTGTTTAGAAACAATGGCAGGTAAGGGTAGTGAAGTTGGATTCTCATTTTCACATCTTGCAAGAATTATGGATGGATTAAATCATAAAGAAAATTATGGCGTTTGTTTAGATACATGTCATATTCATGATGCTGGATATGATATGAATGATTTTGATTCGGTATTAGATGAATTTGATAAAGTAATAGGTCTTGATCGTTTACATGTCGTACATCTAAATGATTCAAAAAATGTTAGAGGTGCTAGAAAAGACCGACACGAAAACATTGGAAGAGGTGCGATTGGATTTGATGCACTTTATAAAGTTGCCACAAATAAACGCATTGAAAATGTTCCTAAGATATTAGAAACACCATATATTAATGGTAATGCGCCATATAAATATGAGATTGAAATGTTAAAAAGTGGTATATATGACGATTCAAAATTGAAAGAATTAGAAAGCAAAGATTAACTCTTTGCTTTTTTCGTCATATTTATTATTTCTTCTTTTAATGCATCTACAAGTTCTTCTTGTTTGACTTTTTTAATCAATTCACCTTTTTTAAATAGCATGCCAATTTCGTGTCCACCAGCTATTCCTATATCTGCACGAGCTGCTTCTTGCATACCATTTACAGGGCAACCCATAATAGCTACTGTAATATTTGCTTGAATAGTTTTTAGGAAATCGCTAATTTCTTTTACTACTGGTACCATATCATATTGAATTCTTCCACAAGTAGGGCAAGCAATTAAATCAGGAACACCATCAGCTAAGCCAAAGCATCTTAATAATTGTTTACCAATAATCATTTCATCTTGTGGGTCTCCAGATACTGAAATACGTATTGTATCACCAATACCTTCATTCAATAGAACACCAAGTGCTGCACTAGATTTTACTGCAGATTCATTGAAGCCTCCTGCTTCTGTAACTCCTAAATGAAGTGGATAAGGGAAGGTTTTAGCAGCTTCCTTATATACATCAATAGTAAGTTGTACATTGGATGATTTAAAAGATAAACATATATCATGGAAATCTAAATCTTCTAATATTTTGATATGACGATCTGCACTAGCAATCATTGCTTCTACGCATGGACCTCCATATTGTTGTAATAATTCTTTTTCTAATGATCCAGCATTTATTCCAATACGAATTGGAATATTCTTTTCTTTACATGCTTTAACAACAGCTTCTGTTTTATCTTTTGAACCTATATTACCTGGATTAATACGAATCGCATCAATTCCACCTTCGATACATTTTAATGCTAATAAATAGTTGAAGTGGATATCCGCAATAAGGGGAATAGTAATACCTTCTTTGATCTTTGGCACTGCTAAAGCATCTTCCTCATCTAATATTGCAGTACGTACGACTTCACATCCCAATTCTGCTAGTTCATTGATTTGTTTAATACTTGCTTCGATATCTTTTGCAGGAACGTTTGTCATAGATTGTAGAATACATTTATCCTGACCGCCTATTTGTACGTTTCCTACATATATTGGTCTTGTTTCACTTCTTTTCATGAGAACCTCCTTTGATATTATCGCATGAAATCTCTTTTTCAGCGAGATTGCTTGGAAAATATAACTCATTATGGTATACTACATACCGGAATTAGGAGGAATGTATAATGCCTAGAGAAAATATTACATTCAAATGCTCCGAATGTGGTGAAGAGAACTACATCGGTACAAGAAATAAGCGTAAGCATGTAGAAAAGATGGAAATCAAAAAGTACTGTTCTCGTTGTAACAAAGTAACACTACATAAGGAGAAAAAATAACCGTTTGGTTATTTTTTGTTATGAAAAAGCTTGATATATTACCAATTGGCTTATACGAAGAAAATGTATATCTTTTACATCAAGATGGACATGTTTTAATTATTGATCCGGGATGTAAGATGAAATATATTACTCCATATATTCAAGATGAAATTGTAGATGGAATTGTATTAACACATGGTCATGAAGATCATACAGTTGCTGTGGACGATCTAGTGGAGATGTATCATTGTGATGTATATATGCATGTAGATGAAATGCCACTAGTTCAAAATAAATTTGGGTATGACATTCCTTATTACAAACAAATATATTCAACAATTACACCACTACAATCCGAACAAACAATTGGCACATTCCCAATTAAAGTTATTCATACACCTGG
>CACXEN010000189.1 GCA_902766675.1 uncultured Erysipelotrichaceae bacterium | reverse complement strand
GTACTTTTTACAACACCTTCTCCAGTTGGTATTCCATCTGGTAAATGTTGCATCACTTTAGGCATACATATTTTCATATAACCCCTCATCTTTCTTTTTGTGTTCAATATCGCCTTCTTCTAAATGAAAAAAAATATTTCAAAATCAAAAGATCAATTTTGGAATATCATGAAAAACCAATGTATTATACAAAACAAAGTTCATTCCTATCAGTCGATACTTCGTATCCACTACCTTTTTTGAATTCATTTGCGTCACGGTATTTGCTCTACTACTTCAATTATAGTTTTCCTTACCAACATTCTCAATTATTTATTCGGCGATCGCATTACCTGTATACAATTGATAATACTTTCCTTGTTTCGCAATCAAATCATCATGACTACCGCGTTCAATAATTTTTCCACCTTCTAGCACCATAATACAATCCGCATTACGAACAGTAGATAGTCTATGGGCGATCACAAATGTTGTACGGCCGTGCATTAAAGCATCCATTCCTTCTTGGACTATCTTTTCTGTTCTAGAGTCGATTGATGAAGTCGCTTCATCTAATATCATTGCTGGAGGATCTGCAACTGCACATCTAGCAATCGCCAACAACTGTCTTTGTCCTTGAGAAAGATTTCCACCATCACCTTTTAACATTGTGTTATAACCATCTGGTAATCTTCGAATAAATCCATCTGCTCTAGCTAATTTAGCAGCTGCGATACATTCTTCATCTGTCGCATCTAATCTACCATAACGAATATTATCCATTACTGTTCCACTGAATAAATGTGTATCTTGTAAAACAATACCTAACGATTTTCTTAAATCAGGTTTTTTAATTTTATTGATATTGATGTCATCGTAACGAATCTTTCCATCATCGATATCATAGAATCGATTAATCAAATTCGTAATTGTTGTTTTACCTGCACCAGTTGATCCAACAAGCGCAATCTTTTGACCTGGCTCCGCAAATAAATCAATATCATGCAAGACAGTCTTTTTCCCATCATAGCTAAAGTCCACATCATAGAAGTTAATTTTACCTTCTAACTTTGTATATGTGACTGTACCATCTTCTTTATGTGGATGACGCCAAGCCCATAAACCAGTATTCTCATCCGTTTCTAAGAGTTCTCCATTTTCCTCTTTTACTTTAACCAATTCCACATATCCCTCATCAAATTCAACTGGTTCATCCATGACAGAGAAAATACGTTCAGCACCTGCCATTGCACCAATGATGGATGCGACTTGTTGGGCCATCTGTGTAATTGGCATAGAGAAATTACGATTGAGTGTTAAGAATGTGATTAAAACACCAACTGTGATTGAGAAATGACCTGATAAAGCCATCGTAGCTCCACTAATAGCACATACCACATAAGAAATATGACCAAGATTTCCCATAATAGGCATCATGATATTGGCATATTTATTGGCATTATTTGCGCTATCTCGTAATTCTTCATTTAAAGTATTAAACTCTTCAATTGTTTTATCTTCATGATTGAATACTTTGATGACTTTTTGGCCACTGATCATTTCTTCAATATATCCATTTGTTTTTCCAAGTTGTTCCTGTTGTTTACTAAAATACATTCTCGACTTGCCGCCTAATTTCGTTGATACAATCATCATAATGATGATCATCGCAATTGAAACTAGTGTAAGTGGTGCATGTAAAGTAATCATAGATATAAATACAGTAACTACCATGATGAATGAAGAAATTAAATTTGGAATACTTTGACCAACAAGTTGTCTTAATGTATCAATATCATTTGTATATAAAGACATGATGTCACCATGGGCATGTGTATCAAAGTATTTAATTGGTAATTTTTCCATATGTGTAAATAATTCTTTTCTAATACGTGCCATGGTTCCTTGTCCCATAACAACCATGATGCGCTGAGAAATATATCCCACTAACATTCCACACAACAATACCGATGCCAACCAAATCAATCTCTGCAATAATGGTTGGAAATTTGGATTTGTTGTGCCAATCATTGGCATGATATATTCATCGATTAATTCACGCATGAAAAGTGTTCTTTGAAGGCCACAAAGTGTTTCAACTAATAAACAAACCATCACAATCGCAAAGTGCCATTTATAATCTTTCAATAAATATGCAAGCACTCTTTTTAATACTTTGAAATTCATTTTTTTATTTCCTGCTTTTTTATCTGTCATGTTGGCCTCCTTTCTACATCTCATCGAAGTCGCCACCACCACTTGTTTGGGTGTCATGAACTTCTTTATATATTTCATTTGTCGCAAGTAAGTTTTCTGGTGTATCAAATCCGCTGATCTCACCTCTATGTAATACTAAAACTCGATCTGCGTCTTGGATACTTGCAATACGTTGCGAAATAATAAGTTTCGTAGTTTCTGGTATATATTGTTTAAATGCTTTTCTAATTTCACTATCTGTATGTGTATCAACAGCACTCGTTGAATCATCTAAAATTAGTATTTTTGGTTTTTTCAAAAGAGCACGCGCAATACATAATCTTTGGCGTTGTCCACCTGAAACATTCGTACCACCTTGTTCGATTTTTGTATGATAGCCATCTGGGAATTCTTGGATAAATGAATCTGCACATGCTAGCTTACATGCCTCGATGCATTCTTCATCTGTCGCATTTTCATTTCCCCATCTTAAATTATCCAAAATTGTGCCAGAGAATAAAACATTCTTTTGTAATACGACAGATACTGCATCACGCAATACTTCCATATCGTAATCTCTGACATCGATACCCCCTACTTTTACATTTCCTTCTGTGGTGTCATATAAGCGCGATATCAAAGCAACAAATGTTGATTTACCAGAACCTGTTGGTCCTAAAATACCAATTGTTTCACCGGATTTAATATGCAAATCAATATCTTTTAATACATATTCTCCACTACCTTCTTGATAGGAGAAATTCACATGATTAAAATCAATCGATCCATCTTTTACTTCCATGATTGGATTTTCTTTATTTGATAATGATGGTACTTCATCTAATACTTCTAAGATTCTTTGAATAGCGGCCATGGACATTGTGATCATCACAAATACCATTGATAACATCATCAATGACATAAGTATATTCATTACATATGAAAATAAAGATGTTAAATTCCCTGTTGTAATACTTCCTGAAACAACTTGTTTAGCACCAAACCAAGATAAGGCAATAATACAGCCGTTCGCAATCAAGTTCATAACTGGACCATTAAACGCAATAATCTTTTCCGCTTTTACAAACATGTCCTTTAATCCATCGACTGCCTTCATAAATTTTACATTTTCATATTCTTCTCTTACGAAAGCTTTTACCACACGAATTCCTGTCACATTTTCTTGCACACTCGCATTTAATGCATCATATTTTTCAAATGTGGCACGGAATGCTTTGGTAGCGAATTTGATAATAAATCCTAAACATATCGCAAGGATTGGAATCGCAACCAAGTATATGACAGAAAGACTTTTTGAAATCACAAAACACATAATCACTGACACAATAATCATCATTGGTGGTCTTACACCAATGCGGATAATCATTTGAAATGCATTTTGTACGCGAGTAACATCTGTCGTTAAACGCGTTACTAATCCTGCTGTTGTAAATTTATCGATATTTTGAAATGAGAAATCTTGAATCTTTTCAAACATATCTTTGCGAAGATTCTTTGCGAAGCCAGTAGATGCACTAGCCGCATATCTACCAGCTTGAAATCCAAAGAATAAACTTAATAATGCCATCACTATCATCAATGATCCATAACGAAATACCATTGAAAGATTTCCTTTATTGATACCTTCATCAATAATAAATGCCATGATAAATGGAATGGATACTTCCATAACAACTTCTAAAGCGGTATACACCGGTGTTAAAATTGTGTCTTTTTTATATTCTCTTATTTCTGATGCAAGTTTTTTAATCATCGGTGCCTCCCTCTTTCATTTTTGTATATAACTTCTCTAACAATTTCACTAATTCTTTCTTTTCTTGTTTTGTTAGAACTGCACTTAATTCTCTTTCCTTCTCTTGCATATTAACACAAGATTTTTCACATATCTGAATGCCTTGTTTACTAAGCTTTATTTTCTTTACTCGCTTATCCTTATCATCCATATATGCTGTAATAAATCCTCTTTCCTCTAATCTTTTTACTATGCCTGCCATCGTAGATTGTGCTACAGAAAAATGCTTCTCCAATTCTTTTAGAGAAACGCTTTGTTTGTTTTGATGGCGTAAATACATTAATACATGGTGTTGTGAAAAAGTTAAATCCATTTTTTGCATATCAAAATCGACTCTCTTTTTCATTTCATTATGTATTTTTTTCAATAGTAAACCTAAATTATCTTCTTTATGCATAGCCATATAATATTACTCTGATATATCTACACTTTCAATAGCATGCTATTGTTTTGTTGACGAAAAAACAGAAAACTTTTATATTCTATATTATGTCTTGGAAACTATTATGGATACTATTTGGAGGACTCTTCCTCTTATATGCATTAGCGATGATTGTATTCTTTGGAGATACATCATTTTTCTCTATTCTTTTAGTCATTAGTATTACGTGTTTTATATTTGCATATTTTTCATCTATTCATTTATATTCCAAATTACCTTCCCTATTACAAAAATGCATTGTCGTAATTGCAATATGTGCAATTGGAATCTTCTTATTTGTGGAAAGTCGTATTGCCTCTGGTTTTGCATATGATTGTGATAAAGACTTAGATTATATTATTGTATTAGGCGCACAAATCCATGAGGATGGTCCTAGTGTTGTTTTAAAATATCGCCTAGATACCGCAAAATCTTATTTAGATGAGCATCCAAATGCAAAATGCATATTATCTGGTGGAAAAGGATTTAATGAACCCTACTCCGAAGCAAAAGGCATGCAAAAATATTTAGTCGAAAATGGTATTGATGAAAGTCGTTGCATCCTTGAAGATACATCACGTGACACATTTGAAAATTTAGAAAATAGTAAAGAATTTCTAGATATCGATAATCATTCTGTAGGTATTATCTCTAACAACTTCCATATGTTTCGAGCTGTATCTATTGCCAAAACAGTAGGATATAAAAATGTATACGGTATCGCTAGCTCTTCTAGACTACTCTATTTGCCAAATAATATGTTTCGAGAATTCTTTGGAATCATCAAAGATTTCTTACGTGGATATATCACATTTTAAAAATAAGGAATTCCTAAGAATTCCTTATTTCATTTATTGCTTTTCAAATAATGTTTTATCTACTTTGCAAAGTGGGCATACCCAATCTTCTGGTAAATCCTCAAATGCAGTACCTGCATTTACATTGTTTTCTGGATCTCCTAATTCAGGGTCATACACATATCCACACACTGTGCATACATACTTATCCATATTTATGTCCTCCTACATTTTTATCCTATTGCGAATAATAAGATTTGAAAAGTAATATGCTTTTATTAAAATAATAGGCTATCCACTTCATCAATTAATTTACATATTTCATTTGTGAAGTGTTCCACATATGCTTTTCCATCTTCGCTTTCTAATGCTTTACGACGGATTGATCTACGAATAATTCTCGCATAGCCAATGATACGTGCTTTTTTTGCGATCTCTTCAATTTCTTCTGGGCTTTTATTGTCAAAATATAGATTCAATGTCTTTTCCCAAATCTCTTTGCCCATTTCAAATGTAATTCCTAAGAAATCTTCAATATTCTTATGATCTATCTCACTATATCCTTGATATGCGTTATATATAGAAGCGAATTCAAAGACTGGATTACCAGTACATAGTGTATCCATATCAATTAATAATGCTTCATTATCTTGTAACATAACATTTTTAATATGATAATCACCATGCATCATATGGAAATCTTGTGGTACATCTAATACCATTCGATGTAGCTTTTGATAGGTATTTTCTGGTAAATAATCTACCAAGAATTCAACCCACTTTACTGCTACTTCTTTCATATCTGGCATGATATTTGGTTTTACTTCTGTACTATGAATCTTTTTCAATAAATCTACAGACATTTTCACAACTTCATCTAGCCGATTTGGATCTTCCGCAATTAATTTCGCAAATGATTTAGCATTTAATAATTCAAAGACAGAACCATATCCATCCCCTACTTTTACAACATCATATGGAATTGCGGTAGGGATACCTAAAATAAGTGCTGTACGTGCCAGTTCTCTTTCACGTTCAATATCTGGTAATGAATCTGGATTGAGATATACTTTTACGATTGTGTCTGGATCAATACGATATACTTTACCATTTGCGCCTTGTCCAATTACTTCACAACCTTCTACATCAATGGTGCGGAATGCTTTTGAAACATCCATCATTTCTGTGAATCCTGTCACATCAAAGATTTCATATACCTCACTTGATACATTTGTGATTTTTAAATTCGTAAACTCTTTTTTCAATCGTAATATAATGCGTAATCCTGCACTAGATATATATTTCAAATTCGTTGCGTCAATAATAATACTGTCACATGGATATGCTTTACGTGCTTCTGTTAGTTCATTTTCTACACTTTGTGCATTTGAAGAATCAATATGTCCTTCTAAGAAGACTGTCAATTGATTCCCATCAATTCTTGTATTAATTAAACTCATAAATCTCCTCCAAATACTTTACCGATTAAATCTTCGTACTCTTTGTATGCGGCAGTCTCTTTTAATTCATCTGTGTATTCCAATACTTTTGTGTAATACCACTTTTGTTTGTTTGGGTCGTTTTGATGGAATTCTTCCCAAAGTTCATCGCCCTGTATTAAATACATTTGATAGAAAGAACGCATGTTGGATAGCTTATCTGCTAGCCATAATATTTTGACATTTCTGTCACTAGTTTCTTGTAATACTTCCAGTGATTTCTCTTTGCGGATTTGCCAAGTTGTCTCCGCAGGTAAATGATGTAATTTATCTTCTGTTTCTGTTTCAACCAATTCTTTAATATATGCGCCAAATTCTCTTTCTATATCTTCAATCGTTACAGATGTATCTTCCACAGTATCATGTAATAAACCTGCAGAGATTACATTCTCATCTGATGTCATTGTCGCAATGATACATGCAACTTCGATTGGATGTAATATAAATGGAGTCTTTTTTGCTTTTCGAATCATCCCTTTGTGTGCTTCAATCGCAAACTGTAATGCTTTATTAAAAACTTCTTGTGCCATATTAACCCTGCATATGTTTCTTAATTCTTAAGATGTTTTTACCATCTTTATATTCATATGTGATATCATCCATTGTTTTCTTTACCAAGAAAATACCTAAGCCACCAACACTTCTTTCTTCTGCACTTAGTGTTGTGTCAGGATCTTCTTGTTTTAATGGATCATATGGTTTACCACCATCAATGAAAGTGATATAAACAGCCATAGGCTCGCTTTCATCCACTTCTACACGTACTGTGGCTGGTCCTGTTTCTGGGTCATATGCATAATTTGCGATATTGCTAAAGAGTTCATCTATCACAATATCAATTTGTGTTTGTGTTTTTAAAGGACAATTATGTTCCTCTAGTTTTTTATCCACAAACTCTGTGACGGTTGGGATGTTGTCGATTGTTGCTTCAATTGTCAATTCTTCCATATTGCTCATTTCTCCATTACTTCCTAAATATCTAAATCCTAGCATCGTTATATCATCGAATTGCGGCGCATCTTGCACAAATGTATCGATTGCCATTTTCACATTATCTAACATTTGTGTAACATTCGCTTTACTATCTTTATTTAGCGCTTCTAATAATCTATCATTGCCAAATAATTCATCGTTGGCATTGGTTGCTTCTGTTACACCATCAGTATAGACAAATAATCCATCGCCTTCCTTCAACTGCAACTCATAAGTTTTATAATTTAACCCTTCCATGCCACCAATGACTAATCCATGTTTATCTTTTACCATCGTAAACTTGCCATCCTTCGACGCAATACATGGATATTCATGTCCAGCATTCGCTGCTTTTAATAATCCTGTTTTAAGATTCATAATTCCAAGCCATACTGTTACAAACATTTCAGCTGGATTATTTTTGCATATTGCTTCATTTACTTTATTAAGAATAATTGATGGATCTTCAATACCTAGTGTTGCCACATTACTAATCATCAATTTACAAGCCATCATGAATAATGCGGCAGGAATTCCCTTCCCTGATACATCCGCAATCACAAGTGCTAGATGATCATCATCAATCAAGAAGTAATCATAGAAGTCTCCACCAACTTCTTTCGCTGGATTCATTGTTGCATATATATCAAAGTCATTTCTTCCAGGAAAAGCTGGGAATACATTCGGCAAGACACCTTCTTGAATTTGTGATGCCACATTTAGCTCTGTTGATATCTTTTCTTTTTCGCTTGTGACTTTTGTAAGATTTGCGACATATTTTTTAATCTCACGTTCCATATCCGCAATAATCAAAGCCAAGCTTTCTATTTCATCACCTGTATGAATATCCAGGTTCTTAAAATGATCTTCTAACGCCATTTCTGGATTTTCTCTATCTGCGATATAAGCTCTTGTGGCATCATTAATCTTTTGAATAGGATTTATTACCACCTTTTTCATATGGTTCGCAATCACAACTGCCATAATCACTGTTACTAACAGTAACATCAATAAATATTGCACCAAGAATTTTCTTCCTTGTTCGATAATTGGTGCCATGCTTACATCCGCATATGTCAAAACAAGATAGTTATCTTTTTCTGAGACGATATCCCAACTTCTTAAGGTGTAGCCATTTCTTTTAGAATTCTCAATCTTATATGGCACATCCAAAGACCTATCTAAATATTCTCTACTTTCGCTTGCAGAAACACTTTCCCAATACCCAGGTTGACGATGATTTTCTCCATTTTCGGAATCTATTACATAAATGAGTCGTTCTAGTTTTTTATCATAAATACCAATATAAACAGCATCAACACCATTTCTTCTTTGTAAATCATGCAAAATACGCTTTGTGTTTTCAAATTCGATTGTGTCTAAATGTTTATATAAAGATAAATATTCATCGCTTAATGTCTTGCGCACATTTTCTTCTGTACTATCATAAATCCATTGTACATCTTCGATATATCTAAATAGATTTTCTTCCGATACAACAATGTGTGTTGTATTTGCGACATTTTTCGCAAGTTTAGAATTATCTTTAATACTTGCGTGATAGTATAAATAGAAACCAAACGCAACAGCAATCAGACTCAAAACTATCGAAAACATTACTATTGCATGAAATATCTTGGAAGGAAGAGAATGACTCATTCTTTCCAAGTAATTCATTTTTCTTACACTTTTCTTTGCCATTATTTCACCGCGCTTCTATTAACGTTCAATTGTTAAAATATCTAAAAAACCTGTTACTTCGAAAATTTCCATTACAACATCGTTTGGATTTTTTATTACCATAGATCCTTTTTCTTTCAAACGCTTTGTAGTAGATAGTAAAACGCGTAAAGCTGCAGATGAAATATATTCGACCGCAGTAAAATCTAACACCAAATTCGTATCCTCTTTGCAGTTATCTTGGATAGACTTTTCTAAATCTGGTGCAGTTGTAGTATCCACTCTGCCTTCCACAATGAGTGTAACTAAATTGTCCTTTTGATCAACTTTCACTTCCATATCATGACCCCTCTTTTCATGCTATCAAATATTGCTATTTGAAATGTCCCCCCATCTAAATGAATTATTGAGTTTTACCGCAATAACGTTCTCTATTAATTTTATCACAATCTATTCTTAACCCACTATACTTTTCATACATAAATAAAAGCAGGCGACGGGAATCGAACCCGCGTATTCAGCTTGGGAAGCTGACATTCTACCATTGAATTACGCCTGCAAAACACCTTAATTTTAGCACAACATGATATACAATATATTTATGAAAATTTCCTCGATAGAAAAGCTAATCAATTGGTATAAAAAGAATAAAAGAGAATTGCCTTGGCGAGATACAAACAATCCATATGATGTGTGGCTATCAGAGATTATGCTCCAACAAACACGCATTGAAGCAGTCATTCCTAAATTCTTATTATTTAAAAAAGAATTGCCAACAATTGAAGATTTATCAAAATGTGATGATGATCATTTAATGCGCTTGTGGGAAGGTCTTGGATATTATTCTCGTGCTAGAAATTTAAAAAAATGTGCCAATGTATTAGTAAAGGAATATGACGGAAAACTACCAAGTACATATCACGAACTGATTCACTTACCTGGTATTGGACCATATACTGCTGGTGCAATCGCATCTATTGCTTTTAATGAAAAAGTGACTGCGATAGATGGCAATGTATTACGTATTATCGCAAGAATATATGGAATCAAAGATGATATTCTTTCTACCTCCACTAAAACAAAAATAAAAGAATTATTAGAACCATTCTATGTATCTATAAAATCTCCTAAAGATTTAAATCAAGCTTGGATGGAACTTGGACAACGTATTTGTTTACCAAATGGACTACCAGAATGTAAAAAATGTCCTCTCAATAAAGAGTGTTATACATATAAAAATCAATTATTTGATGAAATACCATATCGTCATGCATTAAAAAGTCGAAAGGTTATTCATCGTACAATTCTCATCATCCGTGATCATACAAGATTTGTATTACATAAAAGACCATCTAGTGGAGTCCTTGCGAATCTTTATGAATTTGTTGGTGTAGATGAAATACTAAATAGAAAAGAAGTCTTAGAAAAAGTAGAGGCTTTAGGTTTTAGCGCAAATCATATCAAGAAATTACCTTCCTCAAAACATATATTTACCCATTTAGAATGGCATATGGACGCATATGAAATTCAAGTCAGTCAAATCAAAGAATTAAAAGATTCTTCCTATATCCTTAAAACAAAAAAGGAATTGGAAAACTTCGCAATTCCTTCTGCATTTAAAACATATGTAGAGTATTATGCACTTCGTGATTAATTACTATCGTGCTCAATGATATATTTCATCGCTTCGATAGCTGCACGAACTGCTAAATCTGTATCATGCACTTGTGGGTTTTCTAAACCCGCTTTTTCTCTTTCTTGGTTGGCTACTGTTAATAATACTGTGCCACAGCGAACATGTAAGTATGAAGCGACGATAAATAAAGCTGAGCTTTCCATTTCCGAAGCCTTCGCACCTAGTTTCACCCATGCATCCCATTTACGCATTAACTCTTGTCCATTTGGAAGAGTTTCTGGTCTATGTTGGCCATAGAATGCGTCTTTACATTGCACAACACCTGTATGATATGGCGCATTCATGTGTCTAGCACCTTCTACAAGCGCATTGATAATGTCCAAATCTGCTACAGCTGGATATTCAATTGGTGCATATTCTCTAGAAGTTCCTTCCATACGGATAGAGCCAGTGGCGATTACTAAATCTCCACTTTTTACATTCACATCCATACCACCACATGTACCAATACGAATAAAAGTATCTGCGCCAATTGCGACAAGTTCTTCCATACCAATTGCGGCAGATGGGCCTCCCATACCTGTAGACATTACAGATACTTTTTCCCCGTTTAAATAGCCTGTATACGTCGTATACTCTCTGTTATCCCCTACGAATTTTGCGTCATCGAAATACTTTGCAATTTTCGCACAACGTTTCGGATCTCCAGGTAAGAAAACATAGCGACCTACATCTCCTGGGGCCAACCCAATGTGGTATTGTTTACCACTACCTTCTGCATAATCAATCATATTATTATCCTCACAAACTAATATTTATAATCCTATTATAAACAATATATTCCCCGAAAGCATAAAATTCGTAAATTTTTGTTGTTTTAGTTTGACTTTTATGATAGTATCTTAAAGCACGACACCTGGCGCGTTGGTGAAGCGGCTTAACACACCGCCCTTTCACGGCGGCATTCACGGGTTCGAATCCCGTACGCGTCACTTTTTATTTATAGGGGCATCGTACAATGGTAGTACATCGGTCTCCAAAACCGCTGATGGGAGTTCGATTCTCTCTGCCCCTGTACTTTGCTTACTAGCCCTTCTAAGAAGGGTTTTTATTTTACATTGATACTTTCATATTTTTAATGATTCGATATAGTGACACAAATAAAATAATGTCAGCTGCGATCCATGCACTTGGCTCACTCCATTTAATCGCTTCCCAGCCTAATGGTGTACATAAAACAAGCGCGAATAATAATCGTGCAAATAATTCTGCTATGCCAGATATCATAGGCATTACAGTATCCCCAAAGCCATGTAAGATTGATCTTGTGATTAATAATAAATATAAAAGTGGTAATGTGATCGCTAAAAGACGTAAGTAATCATATCCTATCCATTGCGCTTCTTTTGCGACACTTGATGTTTCAATCATAAATATGCCAATGATTTGATATCCAAATATAACCAATAAGATTCCAGTTAAAATCGATGTCAGAATGCCAATGATAAAACTAGCTTTTATTCCATCCAAAATTCTTCGCATTTGATTTGCGCCATAGTTTTGGCCAATATATGTGACCATCGCATAACCATAGGCAATTGCGGCTAATTCTAAAAGTCCAAATAATTTATTTAATGCTGTTACACCAGCAATATGGGCAATATCGAATTGATTTACTTTCGATTGCACAACAATACCACCTATCGCAATCGTAATATTTTGAAAGATTAATGGATAACATAGTTTTAGAAGTTTTGAATCTAATCCTTCTTCTTTTTTGAAATCTTCTTTCTTGATGTGAATAACATCAACATAATGCATCACAACTACACAATATATTCCCGCAAATAATTGTGCGATTACTGTCGCAAGTGCTGCACCTTTCACACCCCACTTAAAAACTACAACAAATAATAAATCTAATCCTATATTTAAGAATGTAGATATAACCATTGCATACATTGGTGACTTTGAATTACCTAATGCGCGTAAAACAGAAGAACCAAAATTAAACAACATGAATGCGAAAAGCCCAAAGAATAAATAATATAAATAATCACTCGCAATACTATAGATTTCTATTGGTGTATTTTGGAAATGCAACATTGGAGAAATAGATAATATGGATAATCCAGTTAATACAACTGTTAAGATGATTGCTAATTTAATCGATGTTGCAATTGTCTTTTGAAGATGGCCAATCCTTTCACCTCCAAAGTCTTGCGCCATTAAAATCGCAAAGCCTTGCGCAATTGCTTGAATGATACTAATCATCATAAATGAAAACCAATCAGCTGAACCCAAAGCTGCTAATGCATCTACACCTAAGGTTCTACTGACAATTAATGCGTCTGTCATAATATATGCTTGTTGTAAGACATTGGCAGCCATTAAAGGTAAAGAAAAAAAGAAGATATTTTTGATTGGGCTACCTGTTGTCATCGATCTTGTATTTTGTCCCATGCGGGATATCTTATCACGAAATAGTTTTTCAAACAATTCAAAAAAAAAGATGCCTCACATTTCAAATTTAATGCAATAGAGTAGTGCAATTACCCTGAAAAAGGAAAATACGATAGATTATGAGTAGTCGAACATGTCC
>CACXEN010000188.1 GCA_902766675.1 uncultured Erysipelotrichaceae bacterium | reverse complement strand
TGAATCGCTTCTTGTCGTTTGTTTTCTAATTCATCTTTTGCGTCTTGGATTTGTTTTCTTGCGTCAGCTTCTTTTTGATTCAGCTCAGTTTCTTTTGTGTTAATTTCTTGTAAGCCTGCATTATATTTTGTATAGCCATCATCAAGTGACTTCTTTGCGTCAGTTAATTGTTGTTCTAGGGAAGGGATGAGTGGTTTGTAATAAATATAGTTTTCGACAAATGTAGTTGCGGAAGAAACTGCATTTTTCGCACGTGAAATACTAGTCTCATCCAATAATGTAATAATTTCATTGACTGGAGGAACTTCTGTATATGTACTGATTTGATTTAGTATTGTTTCTGCTTGATTAGATTGTAATAAAGTGATGACTTCTTGTTTTGTATTTTCAATATTTTCTTTATCATCATTAGAAAGCATATTACTTAGTGCATCTATTCTTTCAGATAATGTATTCAATAATACCAATGCTTCATCAGGGCTGATATTTTTAAATATTTCATCCCCAAATGCGATGAGTTGTTTTGCCTCATTTAGTTGTGTTTCAGAAGAGGCGATTGTACTTTCTGCATTTTGTAATTCCTTTAATGCATTATCTAATTCATTTCTACCTTTTTGGATTGCGTCACGTGCTTCTTGGATGGTTGTATTTAATTCATCTTCTTTTTGATTGATTTCATTTTCTCCATCTTGAAGAAGTTGTTGGGCTTCATCCCATTTCTTGTCAATTTCTTCATTTGCGATATCTTTGAAATATTGGATTGTGTCTGCTTTTAAGGCATAGGTTGTATCCCTTAAGTTTTCCTGTAATTGAATACCTTCTTTTGTGTCCATATAGTCATAGATATTCATATCTATTTCTGATGTACTACGAATTAAAGCAGAAGTATATGCATTATGTAATGCGTCTTGGTTAAACGCATTTTTATTTAATACAACAACGTAAGTAATATCTCTACGATTATATTCCGGATGTACACCAATTCCACATATTGTAAAAGCTTCTTCTTTTAAAGGGGAGACTTCAAATTTACCACTAACGGATAAATGAATTGTATCTCCAATTGTTAGACCTGTACTATCTGCTAAATCATCTAAGATAACACACTCGTTACTTGTTTGTGGATTAGATCCTTCTAATATTTTTAATTTATTTATTTTGGTTGTTTCAGAAATGATATGTATATTTTGAATAATATCATCTTTTACTAAAGCGCCAGTAAAACTATATAAACCTTCTACTTCACCAACACCATCTACTTTTTTTAAAGCATCAATATCACCAGGTGTAATGCCTAAAGAGGATAATACTTCGAAATCTTTGAAATTATATTCACGATAAAAATCGGCAGGACCTTTTTTAAAACCTTCACCAATATAACGGGTTGCGAATGTACCACCAATTCCAAACATGACAATAATGCAGATGGATAAAAATGACACAATTCGCTTTTGAATGTTTTTACGCGCATCGAGCCGTTGTGTTTTCTTCATGCGTACTCCTTACCACAATAAATCTTCAGCATGTAATGGATGCATGTTGACACGAATACTTGAGATTTTACCATTCTTGAGTTTAATCACTCTATTTGCCATCTTAGCGATTTCAACATTATGTGTAACCATGATGACTGTTGTGCCTTGATTGACAACGATATCTTCAATTACTTTTAAAACTTCTTGGCCAGTTTGGAAATCTAATGCGGCGGTTGGTTCATCCGCAAGAATCAATTTTGGATTTTTTACGATTGCTCGAGCAATACATACACGTTGTTGTTGGCCACCACTCATCGCACTTGGATAGCGATTTCCACGATCTCCAAGTCCAACCATATCAAGACATTTTTGAGGATCGAGTGGATTCTTACTAACTTCCGCAATGAATTGTACATTTTCTAATGCAGATAAATTAGGCATCAAATTATATGCTTGAAATATAAATCCAATATAATCTCTTCGATAATCCGTTAATTCTTTTTCTGTTGGATTAGAAAAGTCTTTTCCTTCAATCAATAATTCACCAGAGGTCATTTTATCCATGCCACCAATGATATTCAGTAGGGTACTTTTCCCACAACCACTTTCTCCTAATACAACCAATAATTCTCCTTGATATATATCTAGATCAATACCTTTTAATATTCTTCTTATTTCTTCCCCGGATGGGAATTCCTTTATGACATTTCTTACACTTACTAAAGGGGTTTTATTCTTATTTGGATTATAGGTCAAACCTTTATCTTCAATATCAAGCGCAAGTAAACTAGCCGCATTCTCACACAACTTAATATCGTCTTCATTAAAGCCATCCGTCTTATCGTTAAACTGGATACATCCAGAAACACCATATGGTGTTTTTAGAGGTATCAGTAATACATTTTTCCCAAATATATTCTGTAGGTCTTTATCTGTAGCAATCGTTTCAATGGAATTAGAATCTTCAATCATCTTGGCTTGTCCAAGTGTAATTACTGATTCAAGAATACTATTTTGTATTTCTACAGAAAAACCTGTTAAATCTTTTTCACCTTCGCACGACACAATATAGACTCTATTTTCATCTTTGTTATAGAGCCAAAGATTTGCATTATCACAAGGTAATGCGCGACAAATTATCTCCAGGCCAGAAGAAAGAACATCTTCTAATTGGTTTGCTTCATTCAAAGCTTCCATTATCTGCCAGACGGTAGATGTGTAACGTGTATCACTCATCTAAGACCTCCACTTATTAATTATATTTTACTATAAGAATAAATGACTGTAAGTAAAAAGGGTAAATTACATCAGAAAAGATACACGTAAACAAAATTGTATAAATTTTATGATTGATGCATCAAAAAAAGTGATACTAGGAAGCATCACTCTTTTGACTTTTTCTTCTTTTCGTTTGTTTATCACTCAGCATTTCTTTTAATTCATCTGGTTCAATCTCAGGTTCTTTTTTCTTATAAGCACGCTGTACTTTTTGTCTAGCTGATTCATATGCATATGAACGCTTTTCTTCTGAATCTTTTATTGCTTTATCTTGTTCACTGCGCAAACTGGACACTGCTAAACCACATAAAAATAGAGGGATTGCTATGATGATTAAGGCCATAATGGAAGCTGAATCAAATCCATATCTAAGGGTATCCACAAATCCAAAGCCAAAAAGCATCGCTAGAAATCCACCAAATACACCTAAAATAATTCGTACAAGTGTTGTCATGCATTAATCATAATAGATAACTTTTATGAAAACAATGCAATAGATACCTGAAATCTAGGAAACGATAACAGAAGATAAAGATCTTATTTATAGATGAAACATAAAATAGTCTAATTAAAGATTTTTTTATTTATAAAGTAACTCTTTTTCATAAAAGGTTACTTAAGTAATCGATAGAGAAAAACTGACTGTTGTATAGATAATAATGAAACAATACACTATTTAAAAATTTTCATTGTTTTCAAAAACACATTTACCACTAAGATAAGTAGAGTGGATACCAATTTGATATATATGATTGACATCTATTTCAAATGGATTCTCTTCAAGGATTGTAAAATCAGCTATATATCCATTTTGAATCAAACCTTTTTCATTTTCTTCAAAGCTAGCATAGGCACCCATACTTGAAAAAGATAATAATGCTTCTTCTAATGTCATCGCTTCTTCTTTTAAATATGGCCCACATCCATCAATGGAAGTACGTGTTATAGCACATTGCATACCTTTTAATACATCTGGCATTTCAACAGGGGCATCAGA
>CACXEN010000187.1 GCA_902766675.1 uncultured Erysipelotrichaceae bacterium | reverse complement strand
CCTTTAATTAATACATTACCGGATTTACTTCTTTTTCTAGCAATTTATTGGTTGTTATGGAAAAAGAGGTTTCAATATATGGATGGAATTGATAAAGTTCATTATACTTCGTTGTATTTTGTAATATGTTTAATCATTTATTTTACGCTCGTTCCTTTTATATCCAGTATCTTCAATCTATTCAATGCCCATCAAATCTCATATAATTTAGAACCATTTGTGGATTGGAAATACCAATATGGAAACTATATTATTGAATCTTTATATAACATCTTACTTTTTGTGCCATTTGGATTTTTCTTCCTTATCGCCACAAAGAAAAAAATAACTTTAGGTATTCTTTATGGATTCTTACTTAGCACTTGTATCGAAATTATTCAGCCACTTATTAGTGAATTGCGAGTTGGTGATATTAGCGATATTATCACTAACACATTTGGGACAATCATAGGCTTATTATTGGCATATTTATTAACTAGACAAAAGAAATAACTGGAGAAAATCCAGTTATTTTTATGCTATTACCTCATTTACAACCATTTCTTCATATTGACGTGTATATAAATCATAATATGCACCACGTTTACGCATTAATTCTTTATGTGTTCCTCTTTCAATAATCTTGCCATCACTTACAACTAATATGACATCCGCATTTACAATCGTAGATAAACGATGGGCAATGATGAAACTTGTTCTTCCTTGTATAACAGTTTGAATCGCATCTTGGATTGCCTTTTCTGTTAATGTATCAATTGATGCAGTTGCTTCATCTAATACAAGAATTTTAGGATCTGCCAAGATAGCGCGCGCAAATGATAATAGTTGTTTTTCACCAGTGGATAGTAAGTCTCCACCTTCCCCAACTTCACTATCCAATCCTTTATCCATCTTTTCTAATACAAATGTTGCTGATACCAAATCTAATGCTTTTAGTATTTCCTCATCTGTTGCGTCTGGTTTTCCATAACGTAAATTATCACGTACTGTACCAGAGAAAAGATGTGGTGTTTGTAAAACATAACCAATGTTGGAATGTAGCCATAGTTGAGAGCGTTCTCTTGCGTCTTTTCCATCAATGAGTACTTGTCCACTTGTCGGTTCAAAGAAGCGACATACCAGATTAACTAATGTAGACTTGCCTGCACCTGTTTCTCCTACAATTGCGACATTTGTGCCCTTTGGAACTTTCAAGTCAAAATGTTCTAAGACCATTTCATCTCCATCTGGATAATGGAAACTGACATCTTTGAATTCTACATCCCCATATAATTCTTCCCAATTTTCTTTTTTAGGATTGAATGTATCACCATACTTTTCAATTACTTCTTTACTATCCGCAACATCAGATTCAGTATTCATAAGCTTTGTAAAACGCTCAATATTTACTTGAATTCCAATGAGTCCAGCAATAGTTTCTATTAGAAATTGAATTGGGTCCATCAAGTTAAGGGCATAACTCATAAATACAGATAATGTACCAATTTGAATAACTTGTCTTTGTGTAAGAATACCACCTTGCCATAATACTATTGCTAACGCAAAGGCAGACATCATCACTATCAAGCCAGAAAACATTGCTGAGTAATGACCAGCACGAATGGATGTATGTTTCATAAATCCAGAATCTTTTTTGAAATCTGAGAATATTTTATTTTCTATCACAAGTGTCTTAATGGATCGTGCACCTGTAATACCTTCATTAAAGTTACTTGTGATTTTTGAATTGATTTCTCGAATCTTTCGATTTGCAGTAATCAATTTCTTCTCGAAGAAAGAAATAATCAAAATCGCAATTGGGACTAATACAATCACAAATAAAGCTAGTTGTAGATGAATCGACAACATTGTAATCAATACAACGATGACATAGGATCCTTCCCATACCATATCCATCAAACGCCAAGCCACAAGCTCTCCGATTTTTCCAGTATCACTCATGACACGGGCATGAATATAACCAACATTGTTTTGGTTGAAATAGGAGAATGATAATGTTTGTAGGTGATTAAATGAAGCTTCACGCAAATCATGATTGACATTCATTTCTAATTGTCCACCCCAACATAATCCAACATAATCCAATATTGCCTTTACTATCACCATCGCAAGATAAAGACCTACAAATATTGGTAATGTATCTAGTGTTTTTTCTTGGACATAGTGATCTAATGCATATCTATTAAAAAGTGGAAATAGTGCATCTAAGATACTAACGATAACACCAAAAGTAATCATGCCAAATAATCGTTTTCTATATTTCTTTACATATGGATATATTTTCGGGAAACCGAAATATGGTAAGCGTACTTGTTTAGGCTCTTGCATACTCCACCTCCCCATCTAATAATCCTTGTTCAAGTTGGAGATCATGAATTTGGCAATATATGCCTTTCTTTTTAATCAATTCATCATGACTTCCAAGTTCTATAATCTTTCCTTTATCCATCACAACAATGACATCCGCATGCATAATTGTTGTGATACGATGCGCAATTAAAATAACAGTAGAATCTTCTAATTTTTCTTTTAGAGCTCTTCGAATCTTCGCATCCGTTTCTGAATCTACTGCAGATAGAGAATCATCAAATACCATAATTGGTGGTTTTTTAATTAACATTTGAGCAATCGCTGCTCTTTGTTTTTGACCACCTGATAAAGTAACTCCACGCTCTCCAACAAATGTGTCATAGCCTTGTTTAAAATGACTGATTGTTTCATCCAAGGCCGCAATACGTGCTACATCTTTTACATCAAATTGACTCGCACTACTATTAGCGATGCGAATATTTTCTTCTAATGATCTAGAGAATAAATATGGTTCTTGTAAAACCATGCCAATATTCTCTCTTAACCAAGATCGTTTAATCTTTTTGATATCAATACCACCAATCGTAATCTTTCCAGAATTCTCTGGGATATCATATAAGCGATCTAATAAATACATCAAAGTAGATTTTCCAGAACCTGTAGCACCTAAAATACCAACTGTTTTTCCTTTTTCAATTTTTAAATTGATATCTTTTAATATTTCTGTATTTCCATTTTCATATGTAAAAGAAACATGATCGAATATAATATCTTCATCCATTTTAGGTTCCATTGCGTCAGGCGCATCTTTTTCTTCTTCGCTATTCATGATATAGCGTAAACGCTCAATACTAATTCCTGCTTTTGACATATTCGCAATGACGCGTCCAATCATACGAATTGGCCATTTGAGTAAAGCATTATAATAAACAAACGCAATATAGTTTCCTGCTGTTATTTCTCCATTTACACAAAGTACTGCCCCAAAAGTCATTACTGATAAAATTTGTAATTGAGAAAAAATATCGGATGTAGACCAAAAGGCTGCCAATAGATTTAACAAGCGTACCCACATATTTGTATAATATTTATTCTGTTGTTCGAAACGTTCTTTTTCATATGCTTCTCTTCCAAATGCACGTACTACTCGAACTCCTGTTAGATTCTCTTGGGCAATGGCAGATAGATTACCTTCTTCGATATCGACCTTTTCAAATTGTGATCCAATACGGTGATGGAAAAAATAACTATATCCAATAATCATTGGTATAAATATAATCGCCACTAATGTTAATTTCAGCGATACTTGCGCCATGAATATAAGCGCTAGAACAATTAGTACAACAACTCTAAATAACATTGTTAATTGTTCTGATAAAAAGACTTTAATTTGTTCAACATCTGAGGTACAACGTTGAATAATATCTCCAGTATGATTTTCACTGTGCCATGAAAATGGCAAATGCAAAATATGGTCAAACAAATCATCACGCATTGTTTGTACAAGTGTTTCAGCACCTTTTACATTACTGATTCTAAATATATATCTAGATGCAGCAGATAACATATATACAAATACAACAATCCCTGCCAACAACAATAGATTCTGTTTTAATGCTTCTACACCACCAATGCGATTTAATACAAATTGTATATAAAATGGTGCATTCACTTTTTCATTTCCTAAAATAGAATCCACCATAAATCCAATAATTTTCGGAGATACTAATTCAAACAATGACACAAACATCGCAAAAATAATCGCTATGATAAAGTATCGTATCGATCCTCTTAAAAAGTATTTGATTAAACTAACATTTGTTGGATACTTTTCTTGTTTCATGTTATCTCCCATACTGCATAATTATACATAAAAACAAAGAAAAAACACTTATTTGAGGGAATCCCTCAAACAAGTGCTTAATTCACTACGACACTACCACCAATAAATTCTCTTATAATCGAATTATTTGGGATAACACTTTCATCTTCAATGCTCACAAAATAGTCTAAGAATTTTGACATGCGTTGTGCTTCCGCATATTCAGGTTGAGATGGATCAATCTCTTCCAAAAGTGGTTTAGCAGATTTTTTTAATACTGCAAGTTCATATAGACATTGGCTATTGAAGAATACATCTGCTTCCGAGTTATATGGGAAAATCCATTTCTCTTCCCCTGCTCTTACATTCGGCCAATCTTTAATTGTTTGTGTTGCATCTCTTCCTCTTGTGCGATTATCTCTTACAAGTCTTCTTAACATTCTTGCATCAGTAGTAGGAATTCTATGATGCATATCAATATTAATCTGTGTTAGTGGACTAATATAGATTTTAAATTTTTCTTCATCCGAGATACCCTTTGTTAATTCAGGATTTAAACCATGTATTCCTTCAATCACAATCGGTTGTGATGCATCTATGCTTGTGATGCGTTTACCATATTCTTTCTTTCCTATGATGAAATTGTATTCTGGTAAATCTACTTTATTTCCAGCTAACAATTCATTCATTTGTTTGGTAAATAATTCTACATCTACTGCACTTAATGATTCGAAATCCATTTCTCCATTTTCATCTACCTTCATATCAGCTCTATCAATGAAGTAATCATCTGTGCCTAAATATAATGGCTTTAAACCAATGACTCTAAGTTGGATGCTTAATCTTTTTGCGAATGTTGTTTTACCAGAAGAAGATGGCCCAGCAATTAACACAATTCTTTTTCCTGATTCTTTAATCTCTTCCGCAATCTCCGCAATCTTTTTTTCATGTAATGCTTCTGACAACATAATCAAATCTTTGATGTCTTCGCTTTTCACAATTTCATTTAAGTCAGCCACGAAATTAACACCCATTAAATGTTCCCAATGTGTTTCCTCTGAGAAAGCTTCATATAGTTTCTTTTGTTCTTGATATTCTGGAACGACATCCGGATTTGATGGATGTGGGAATCTCAATAAGACTCCATTACGATATCTTCTTAAATCAAATAGTTTTAAGAATTTTGTGGAAGGTACTAAATGATGATAAAACAAATTACGTGTTTCATTGATTTCACACATAAAGGCATGGCTCAAATCTTCTGCTGTTTTAAATAGTCGATACTCTTCTTGTGATCCTTGTTCTTTTAGATATTCTAAGATCACATCTCTTTCCATGCGTTCTTCTTTAATTGGGATATCTTTTTCCACCATTTCTTTCATGTGGTCTTCTATTTGTTTTACTACTTCATCATTAATTCCATTTGAATGAATCTTTGTGAATAAACCCTTCGATAAAGAATTCGCAATCGTTACTTTGACTTCTTTTCCTAATACTTCATTAACCGCTGTTAAATATAACATGGTTAAAGATGCTTGATAGGCCATGTTGCCATATGGGTTTTGAATGTCATGGAAATGAATTGTACAATCTTCATCTACTGTTTCTAATAGATGGGCATTTCTCTCTTTTACTCTACATGCCACAACTTCATGCGCAAAACGGTCTTTGAATTCTTCCATTATTTCTAATGGTGTCATTGCATGGTCATATTCTCTAATTTCATTTTCGCCATTTGGTAATACAATTGTTATTTTCATACATCTACCTCATTTAGTGCCTTTACCATTTCCATTTCTTGTAAAGATACATGGCAATAACCATTTGGCACTTTTTCTAAATATTTTTGGTGATACTCTTCTGCTGGATAAAAGCTTTTTAATTTATCTAATTCCACGAAGAAGTTTGTATATTTCTTTTTCTCTTCTTCAAAATATTTTGCGATTGTTTCATAATCACTTTCTTCTATATAATAGACACCTGTTTGGTATTGGCTACCTACATCATTTCCTTGTCGATTTCTTTGTGTTGGATTAATACATATAAAGAAAGCTTTTAATAATTTGTTTAAAGATATTACATTTTCATCATATATTATCCTACATGCTTCTTTAAAACCTGTATTGTTTTCACATACCAATTCATATGTGGGATTATCAATATTCCCATTGGCATATCCTACTTCTGTTTCAATAACACCATCCAGATATGAAAATGCTTTCTCTACACCCCAAAAGCATCCCCCTGCCAATACTATTTCTTTTCTATTTATTTTTGACATGTATACTCCAAAAAACTATCTATTTCAATTATACTCTAAGCGCGTATAATAAACATACAAGAAAGAGGTATCCTATGAAAAGAATAGT
>CACXEN010000186.1 GCA_902766675.1 uncultured Erysipelotrichaceae bacterium | reverse complement strand
TTAATCAATTCCGTTAAATCAAATACTTGTTTATTCAACTCAATTGTTTCATCTTGGAATTTAGATAAATCTAATAAATCATTCACAAGTGTAGATAATCTTTTCGATTCATTAATCACAACATTTAAGTTTTCTTCATTATTCTCTTCAGGTAAATCTTTCATCATTTCCCCATATCCAGTAATCATAGTTAATGGCGTTCTTAAATCATGGGAAACATTTGCGATTAAGTCACGTTTTGCTTTATCAGCTTTTTGAATATCAACTGCAGCTTGTTGAAGAGTTGTATTTAATTCTTCTGCTTCAATGAAATTATTACTATCTTGTGGTACTTCATAATTTCCATTAGATAATGATTTCGCCGCATTATTAATACTTACTAATGGTTTTGCGATTCTTTTGCTTAATAAAACTGTTAATACAATGACACTAATCAAAAGTAATATACCTATATATAACAATTGATAATTCAATGTTTTAATCGTTGCATCAATTGGTGTTATATTTGTTTGCACCATAATATAGTCAATATCTGCACTATTTACTCGTTTAGAATAAATAATTGTTTGCATGCCACGCTCTTGCATACCCTTCATCTTTTCATCATGTATTTCAATATATTCACCATCATCATCCTTTTCAGAATTTTCGATTATCAAATCCAATTCTTCTGGAGGCATACGATAAATAAAGCATTTATTATCAAATTCATTAGAAAAAGGATTTGAAGCATCTGATATAACACGTATACAAGATTCACTTTGCATTTGCGCATTAAAAATCACTTCTTCTAAATTCTCATTTATTAAATCTTCATTATTTAATTGTTCTAATACTAAATCAGCTGTATCTCGAACAGATTTGATCTTATTATTCAAATACATTGGTTTTAGTAAGAACATTTCGAAAATTAGTAGTATTGAAACTACTATTATCATAAATATGAAGAAATATCTTAGAATCATCTGATTCAAACTAGGCTTCTTGATCAAAACGGTACCCAACCCCTCTTAAAGTCACAATATATTTTGCACAATCGCCTAAATTCTTTCTCAATAGCTTAATATGCGTATCTAAAGTACGATCATCCCCAAAGAAATCATAACCCCAAACATTTTGTAATAATTGTTCACGGGTTAAAGCGATTCCATTATTCTTCACAAGATATGTTAATAATTCATATTCTTTTGGAGATAATTGAACTCTCTCATTCTTTACAGTTACTACTCTGGCAGAATAATCAATACTTAAATCTCCAATCGTAAATACATTTGATTGGTTGATATTACTTCTTTTTAAAATTGCATGAATACGCATCATTAGCTCTTTGCTAGAAAATGGTTTTACTACATAATCATCAATACCTAAATCAAAGCCATGCACTTTATCATATTCTTCACCTAGTGCAGATAACATAATAACCGGAATATTTTCATGCATTTTCTTAATATCCTTCACTGCTGAAAAGCCATCAAGATTTGGCATCATAATATCCATTACAATTAAGTCATAATGATTCTTTTCACACATTTCTACAGCTTCTAAACCATCTGAAGCCATATCAATATCAAAACCTTCGTGAATTGCATATTTCGCAATCATTTCACGAATTTTAACTTCATCATCAACAATTAATAATTTTGTCATAATTCACCTCGTTTAAATATTAATGAATAATTGTGAACAATGCGTGAATTATGCTAGATTTTCTATTAAAGCAATTGCTGGCTCTAAATCTTTTTCATCAATATCCTCAATATTTCCCTTATCACAAGCTTCTGCAATATCTTTATTTAAGCCTAAGCTTGCAAGAACTGGGATACCATACTTTTCTGTAATTTCTTGTACATGTGAGCGTCCAAATAAAGCAATCTTCTCATCACAATTTGGACATTGAACATATGCCATGTTTTCAATAATTCCAAGTATTTTAACATTCATGATATTTGCCATATGAATTGCTTTCTCTACAACTTTAGAAACCAATTCTTGTGGTGATGTCACAACAATGATTCCATCTAATGGAATTGATTGGAATAATGTTAATGGAATATCACTTGTTCCTGGAGGCATATCAATAAACATATAGTCTACATCATCCCAGAAAACCTCTTGATAGAATTGTTTTAAAATACCTGCAACCATTGGGCCTCTCCAAATAACTGGTTGGTCTTCATTTTCTAACAACATATTTGTGCTGATTAATTGAATACCAGTCTTTGTATAAGCAGGTAAAATGCATTCACCATCCCCATTTGCTTTTTCATGTATACCAAAAGCTTGGCCTTGACTAGGACCAGTAATATCGCCATCTAAAACAGCACAACGATATCCTTTCTTTTGCATAGCACTTGCTAGAAGTGAAGTTACTAATGATTTTCCTACTCCACCTTTACCTGAGATAATTGCGATTCTTTTTTTCACTGAAGACTTATTATTTAAGTCAATTAAAAAACTTTGTTCGCTTCTAGAACCACAATTCTCTACTGAACATCCTTCACAAACATGATTACAATTTTGATCATTTCTATTCTCGCTCATTTTTAATCCTCCTCAATAGAAAAAAGCTCACAAGAGCTATTTTCCTAATAAAGCATTTACTTCATTTTTAGCACTTTCGATTTCATCACAAATCACGAAAGCCACAATATTTCCATCCGCATTTGTTTCTACAATTGCTTTATCAATCTTAAATGTTTCTTCAGGCGAATAATTATTTGCTGTATCCTTTAGTGTTGCGATATAGGCATTGATATATTCAATACATTTATTCGCATCTGTTGTTTCAAAAACACCACAAGTATCAGATGTTTTATCACTAGATAGATATAATTTTCCACCAGTTACAGTATCTTTATCCATTTGGAATAACATACCCATCATCGTATTCTCTCTTTGTTCGCTCATATCTGAAGCAAAGTTCAATTTACCCACTAATGAATCAGCCATACTACCAACATCATTGGTTGTAGTATTTTCTGTTGTTTCGTCTTCATTTGCAGTTGCTTCTTCACTTTTATTAGAAGAACATCCAACTAATAGTAATACTACCAATAAACTACTCACAAACTTCTTTAACATAGTTTTCCTCCCTAAATGTATGCGTAAAAATATAATCTTCAAATATTCCAGAAGCAAAAGCTTCAAGATGAACTCCATCCCAAACATAAGAATCTTTTATTAATCCATCACTATCCGCAAATACTTCATCTGGAGTAATATAGAATACTTTGTTTTCTTTTGCTATCTCAATAATTTTATCATTTTCTTCCTTAATACTATTAATAATTTGCTTCTTTGACATTTCATGAAGTTTTCTAGGCGTGTAATTCAAAATCAAATAGATATAAGAATCAGGGTGCGCTGCCTTTAATTCACCAATGAAATTAGAATATTCTTCTTTCCAAACATCAAAGTCACCACCTTGAATTTCATTTAGACCAACAAGAAGATAAATATTCTTTTTATCTGTATTCATCATGAAGTCATATAAAGGTTTTTTACCACCATCAACTTTCATATCATATATACGCCAAATACTTAATGACGTTACATAATAGATTTCAGCGCCTCTATCTTTTAAATCTGTATATATAGCCAAAGAGCCCATTCGTGAGTCACCACCCATAAATGTATTTTTGACATAACTCTCATCCACATAATCAGATTTTGGTAAGCTTTTGGAATAATCATAAGTATTGATATAGCGACATGCAAAACGATCCAGTGCATGAGGATCACTTAAAACTATGAATTCTTTCAATTCATATTTTTTATGATCGGATGGCATGTTAACCTTTTCCATTTTTGGTGAACCACAACCAAATAATAGAAAACAAACCAAGATTATGCTGAACAATTTTTTCATCCTACAAACAATTCATTGTTCCCTTCTTTATTTTCATCATATTGTGGTAATTCTGGTAATTCATCAAGTGAAAGTAATTGGAAAGCATCCATAAATTCTTCAGTTACTGAATATAATATTGGTCTACCAGGAGCATCAGAACGACCATCTTCTTTAATCAATCCTCTAGCTTCCAATTTTCTTAACATTACATCAGCACCTACACCACGTATTTCTTCAATTTCAACTCGTGTAATTGGTTGCTTATAGGCAATAATCGCAAGAGTTTCTAATGCCGCATTCGAAAGTTTTGCATGCATATCAATTTGGAATAGTTTTTGTGCATATTGATGTATCATTGCTTTACTTAAAAACTTATATGTATTTCCAAAACGAACGATTTCAATTCCACGATTATCTTCTAAATAATATTTTTGTAAATAATCAAATAATTCTTCTGTCTTTTCTGGTTTCATTCCTAAAGTATCACTAGCAGCTTCAATTGTAAGTCCATCATCACCAGTTAAATATAAAAGACCTTCTAAAACAGCAGCCATGTGTTCAAAGATTTCTTGTTCATCATTGCTTTCAAATAAATCTGTTTTAGATTCATCTTTAGAATATTCTTCTACTTGTGAATCTTCTAAATCTTCAATTGAATCAGCAGTACTTGAAACAACTTGGAGATTATCGCTGATTTCCCAATCGCTTGATTCATTATCTTCTTCTTTACTATCAATTAATTCCTTTTCGTCCATCATGCGCTCATATCCCCTCTGCTAAACCAAATCGTATCATCATCTGTTATTGTGAAAAATAATTTATGTTGTCTTGTTAAATCTAAAACTGCTAAGAATGTCGCAATAAACATTGAAATATCTTCACAGTCTTCTACCAAACGATCAAACTTAAACTTTTCAGGCAATGTATCTAACATTGCACGAATTTCTATTTCTCTATCTTCCATTGAAACTTCTTTGATTGTATATTTCGTTTCAATAGGTTTTGATAATTGAATTCTTAAAAGACATCTACGCATTGCCTTCATCAAATCATATGGAGAACCATTGTATTTCAATTCTTCTTCTGGTCGTAACCATTTTTCAATTTCTTCACTTTGTGGTTTACCCATTAATAATTGTCTACTCTCATATAGATTCAATAATTCTTGTGAAGCCTCTTTATATTGTTGGTATTCCAATAAGCGTTTGATCAATTGATTTCTTGGATTTTCTTCTTCATCCATTTCCAGCTTATCTTCTTTCACCATTTTCTTACTTTTGTATTCAATTAAAGTCGCAAGTTCTACTAAATACTCACTTGCGATCTCTAAGTGTAAATCTTTCATCTGATTCAAATATGCAATATATTGATCAGTCAAAAGATTCATATCTAAATCGAATAAGTCCATTTTTTGTTCACGTATTAAGTGCAACATTAAATCAAGTGGACCATCAAATTCATTTATTTTTACCGTAAATTTATCCATAAATCCAATGAGAATTATATCAAAAAACCAGTATAGAAGCCACTTCTTTACTGGTTTTTATTTTATTTCACAACGATATTAACAATCTTATCTTTTATTGTGATAACTTTTACTACTTGTTTGCCCTCAATATGTGCTTTTACACCATCTAAATTCATCGCTGCATCCTCTAAATCTTTTTCATCTAGACCCTTAGATACTTCCATACGACCTCTTAGTTTTCCATTGACTTGCACAACTACTTCAACTGTATCTAATGCTAATTTAGACGCATCATATGTTGGCCAACTAGCATACGCAATTGTCTCTTCACCTGTATATGCATGATATATTTCTTCGCATACATGAGGTGTAAATGGAGATAATACTTTAATGAAATCCAGTATCATATTGCGATTCACTTTATCCGCTTTATAACAATCATTCACAAATATCATCATTTGGGCAATTGCTGTATTGAAATTTAGCGTATCGATATCATCCGTCACCTTTTTAATTGTATAGTTGAATGAATAATCTAATTCTGGTGTACTTTCATCTGTGATTTTATCATTTGACTCCATTGCTAGACGCCAAACTCTTTCAATCCACTTTCTAGCACCTTCTACACCTTGATTACTCCAAGGTTTACTTGATTCTAATGGTCCCATAAACATTTCATATAGACGAAGTGTATCTGCACCATATGTTTCAACGATATCATTAGGATCGACTATATATTCAGGATAACGTTTTCCCATCTTTATACCATTACCACCTAGAATCATTCCTTGGTGTACTAATTTCTTAAATGGTTCTTTTATAGATACATATCCTTTGTCATAGAGATAATTATTCCACATACGACTATATAGAAGATGTCCTACTGCATGTTCTGGACCACCAATATATAAATCTACTGGCATC
>CACXEN010000185.1 GCA_902766675.1 uncultured Erysipelotrichaceae bacterium | reverse complement strand
TTTTCCATGTGAGGGCGTTTATAACTATATTGATATGAGATTAAAACGTCATGTAAATGGGGACAAAGCCGAAATCTTTAAAACCAAAATTTTGCAGGAATATCCTTTTCCAGAAATTCAAGGTGAAAAGTTTATGGGAGAGGATATCGTCTGGAATGATATTGCTAAAAAATATGATATGGTTTGGGTGAATAAGATCATCTATATCACTGAGTATTTGGAAGGGGGACTGACGAAGTCCGGAAGATCTTTAAGAGTTCATTGTCCGATCGGCCGTATGCTCAATTCAAAAATGATGCTGACACATGAATTCCCTTTAAAATTTAGATTGAAAAAAGGTATTCTTTATAATTGTTATCGTCATTTTATGAAGAAAAAAGATCGCTGTCATTATCCGTTTACTTTCAATATGATGACTCTTGTGACGGTATTACCTGGATATATGTTATATTTAAAATGGAAAAAATATTATTAAGGAGCTTACTATGGCATATAAAGTCAATGTTCTTATGTCCACCTATAACGGTGCGCATTATGTGGTTGAACAGATAGAGTCGTTAATGAGGCAAAAAAATGTGGATGTCTCTTTATATATTCGTGATGATGGATCAAAAGATGACACCTGTGCTTGTATTCGTCAAAAACAATTTAAAAATGTTTATATAGAAGAAGGAAATAATGTTGGCTATCGAAAAAGTTTTATGCGTCTATTATTATCGGTACCAACTGATCATGACTATTATGCGTTTTGTGATCAGGATGATGTATGGAAAGAAGATAAGCTGGAAAGAGCATGCAGTTATCTGTCAAAGCAGGAGGGGCCTGCTCTGTATTGTGCAAAACCGCAGTATGTTAATGACCAGCTTCAGCTGATCGAAGGAAATGGCGGCATGCTGGATACTTTGCCTTTAGGAGAAGCTACGTTAGAAGATGTCATTGCCACAGGCTTATTTGGTTTAGGCTGCACGATGGTCTGGAATAAAGCACTACAAAATATTATTGTGTCATATAAAGGCTTGGCAGGAGAAGAAATTGCTCACGATAATTTCATGACTGTTTTAGCTGGTGCAGTCGGTCATGTTTACCTGGATGGGGAAAAAGTGTTTTTATATCGTCAGCATGCAACTAATGCAAGTGGCGATAAACAAAGCAAAAGTGTCGGAACGAAGATAGAAAACCTCAAAGGAGCTAAAAAAGCGACAAATTTTAATTATAATTTAAGGATGCTTGTTTATACTCATTATAGTAAATTTATACCTGAAAATAGAAGAAAGCTAATGAAGGTATCTTTAGATGTTAAAGGGCATATAGTAAGCAGATTACGCTATCTTTTTGTCGGTTTTCCTCACCGGTTAGTACGTTATCAGAAAATAAAATTTATAGTTATGACATTGACTGGAAATTTATAAGAAAGGATATATATTATGCAGTTTGCGTATTCATTATTAGGATTATTATTAAGACATATTAAGACAAATATATATCGTTCGCGCTGGAGAAAGAAGAATCCTCATAATAAGACAGAGATTGGCAATAATTTTGATCAATCGCTTGTCGAGGTTGGCAATTATTCCTATGGTCCCATCAAACTCATTACTTATAATAATCTAGCCCATCTTCATATTGGTCATTTTGTCTCTATTGCACATGAAGTGACCTTTATGTTAGATACTGAGCATCGTATCGATACAATAAGTACTTTTCCCTTCGAACCAGCTGTTTTAGGGGGAAAAGATGAGGCTTTTGCGAAAGGCGACATCAATGTTAAAGATGATGTGTGGATTGGTTATGGCGCTACAATCATGTCAGGGGTCACGATTGGACAAGGGGCAGTTGTGGCAGCACATGCTGTTGTAACAAAGGATGTCCCTCCTTACTCTGTCGTTGGTGGTGTTCCAGCAAAAGTCATTAAATATAGATTTAATGAAGAATTGCGTCAAGAGCTGACTCAAATTGATTATTCAAAGCTCACAAAAGAAGAGATCGAAAAGCATTTAGCCGATCTTAACAAGTCATTTCATACAAAAGAACAAATTCAGTGGATGTATAAAAAGAAATAAAGAAATAGAGGAGCGATTTTATGAAAGTGTTACACGTTCTTAATACAGGATCCTATTCAGGAGCAGAAAATGTCATTATTACAATTATTAATCATTTAAAAAAAGATCCTTCAATCGAATGTGTCTATGTCAGTTTATATGGAGATATTGGAGAAAGACTAAAAAAAGAAAATATTGCATATTATCCTGTAGAGAAATTATCAGTCGCGAATCTAAAAAAAGCTTTTCAAGATCTTCAGCCTGATATTATTCATGCGCATGATTTTACTGCTTCGATTTTAACGGCTTTTTGTTTTCCAAAAGCTAAGGTGATTAGTCACATTCATAACAATTCCCCATGGATTCAATCTTTTAATGTAAATTCTATTGTCTTTTTATTAGCATCACTGTTAAATGATCAGATTTTAACTGTTTCGAATGCCGTTGAAGAAGAATACATATTCTCGAAGTTTATTCATAAAAAGATCAAATGTATAGGAAATCCTATTGATTTAAAAGCTATTAGAGAAAAAGCAAATGCTAAACAAGCAAGCGAACATTTTGATGTTTTATTTTTGGGAAGATTAACAGAACAAAAAAATCCACCGATGATCGTTTCAGTGTTTGAAAAGCTATGCAAACTTTTCCCTCATATTCAGATTGGTATTATTGGGACTGGTGATCAGGCAGACTATTTTCATGAACATCTCGATTCTATTTCGCAGGTGCGTTTCTATGGTTTCTTAGAGAATCCGTATCCAATTGTAAAAAACTCTAAAATTTTATTTATGCCTTCTAAATGGGAAGGATATGGTCTTGTGGCGGTGGAAGCATTATCTTTAGGTTTACCTGTTGTTTGTAGTGGCGTAGGTGGCTTAAAAAACATTGTGAATGATGCATGCGGGCTGATTGCCAGCAAAGAAAATGATTATATTAATGAAATTGAAAAGTTATTAAAGAACCAAAGCTATTATGAAGAAAAGTCAAAAAATGCGATTCAGCGTGCTGAGCAAATAAATAATATTGATGAATATATGAAAGCGATCGATGATCTTTATCATCGACTCGCAAAATAAAGGGGAATAAGATGTTACTATATGTATTGATTTTTTTCGCAGTTGCTTTGCTTGTATTCATTGACTGTTATTTAGAAGATAATAAGGAAGCAGATCGTTTTAGATTTGTTTCATCGATCGTTATGATTGTATTTCTTTGCCTTGTTTCCGGAACAAGATTACTAGGAGGATCCGATTATTATCTTTATCAATCCGCATATGAAGCTGTACCTACTTTACAGAAGGCACTTACTTCTATCCAGCCGATTAACTCAGGTATTTATGTCAAAGCATTTGATAAAGGCTACTTGTATATCACCGCTTTTTTTAAAACATGTGGCTTTTCCTTTCATTTGTTTTGTTTATTTCATGCATTATTCTTTTACTTCTGCCTGTATTTTGGATTAAGAAAGTATTGTAAAAATTTTTCTATTGTTCTGTTAGTATTCATATCTAAAATATTTTTCTACAATACTTTTATTAGTATGAGACAAAGTATTACGATTGCAATCTTTTTCTTATCTTTAGATCTGATCCGCAAGAGAAAACTCATTCCTTATATGATGCTCTGTTTACTCTGCTTAACGATTCATGCCGGTTCAGCATTAATGATTCCAATTTATTTTATTGCGAATATCAATATGACAAAGAAAAGATTTGCCGTGACCATTCTCATTTTAATGCCATTTGCAATCATGAATATTTTACATATTCCCTATCTCAGTGGAATAATGTCTGTCATGGGTGGCGTTCTTGGCTCTTCCGCATTAGGACTAAAACTCACAACTTATACAAGCGTGGCAGATGGATTGAGTCCGATCTACTACCTTGAATTTCTCATCATTGCATTTTTTGTGTATACAAACTTTGATGCTTTAAAACAATGTAATCCAAAACAAAATTTTGTGCTTTGTCTATTCTTACTGAACTGGGTTGTTTTCAGTTTGCTTGGTTCTTATTCCATTGCCACAAGAGAAAAAGACTACTTCACAGTAGCTTATGCCTTTTTATTAAGTGATGTGATTGGGTTAAAAGATCGCAAAGTCAGATTTGCTTTGATGGCCGGTGTTATTGCAATCTGTGGTTTTGAATTCTTCCGTTATATATTAGTCTTTGATAATGGAGGATTAATTGATTATTCTAGCTGGTTATTTAATTTTCTATTTAGATTTTAGAATGCGTAGAAAGTGGAGATAAATCTTATGAACT
>CACXEN010000184.1 GCA_902766675.1 uncultured Erysipelotrichaceae bacterium | reverse complement strand
CCATGCATTCCCATATATTTCTTTAAATAAACAACTGGATAATTTGCGAGATCACCAATGGTATAAATTCCTCGACTATATAATTTCTTTTTCGTGGCAGGACCTACATACAACAAATCTTCTACAGGTCGTGGCCATACAACATCTTTATAATTATTTCTTGTGATAATCATTGGTCCATCTTTCTTTTTCATATCACTGCCAAGTTTTGCGAATATTTTATTCCAAGAAACACCAACAGATACATCTAGACCAATTTCTCTTTTTACCCTTTTTTGAATATGACTTGCCATTTGATTGGCATCCCCAAATAAATGTATTGAACTTGTATAATCTACCCAAGCCTCATCTAAACCAAATGACTCTACTGCATCACTATATTCACGATAGATATTCTTCACTTCATTTGTGTAATAAATATAATCATCATAGGATGGTGGAATAATTAATAAATCACGACATTTCTTTCTAGCTTCGCGTAAACTTTCTCCTGTTTGAATATGAAATTTTTTCGCTAAATCATTTTTTGCCAGAATAATTCCGTGTCTTTCTTCTTCATGTCCTCCCACTGCCATTGGCACATTGCGTAATTCTGGATATTTCATTTCTTCAATTTGTGCATAACAATGATTAATATCAATATGGAATATACATCTATCCTTCATAATTCACCTTTATCTAGATTATAGGTATACTTGTTGCATAATTCAATATATTATGCAACTTTTCATTGAATATTCACAAATAGTCGTCTATACTATTATTGAGGTAAACTATGGACTTAAAAACAATTATTCAAGAGTATAAATTAAAAACGGGAATGAGTGATAGTGAAATTGCTAGACGTTTGCATATTACTCGCTCTACTGTTACTAGATGGAGTCGTGGAGATGTGAAAAATGTTTCTTCTAAAACATTAGAAAAACTATCCACATTAGTTGGTTATAATATCGCCCCTATCTTACAAGGAATGGATACTTCGATTCGCTTACCAATTCTTGGATATGTAAAAGGTGGTTATGACTTATTTGCCCAAGAAAACCATTTAGGTGAAGAAGAAGCTTCCTTAAAAGATTGTCAAACTGGAGATTATTATCTTCAAGTAGAAGGAAATTCTATGAATGGTGTTGGTATTATGGATGGATCTCTTGTATTAGTCCATCAAACCAATCAAATCGATAATGGAGATATTGGAGTTGTTCTTGTAGGAGATGAAGTCACAGTAAAAAAAGTGCTCTTCAAAAATAAAATGTTAATTCTAGAAGCTGCCAATCCTGATGTAGAAAATCGTTATTTTACAGCACAAGAAGTAAAAGACCTTCCCATTCGTATTATTGGAAAAGTCTTATCTTGTAAAACATATTATGGATGATATAGAGGTGTCTAATAGGCTCCTTTTATTGGCTCTTGTATATCTAGTGGTACAACAATATTGGAATATAATTTCTTAAATAGATATAGAGAAAAGATTAAAGATGTCCCTTCCGCAATAATAAACGCAAACCAAACATTATTCACATTTCCAGTTAATGATAATAGATAAGCTGCTGGAATAAGAGTTACTAATTGTCTAGCAATACTAATGATTAAAGAATACGTCCCCTTTCCAAATGCTTGGAATGTAGAGCCTAGTGCAATACATACTGCAGCGATTGGAAATTGCAAAGAGATAATACGTAATGCTGGAATACCAATCGCCAACATATCTTCACTTGCTTGAAATAAGCCCATTAATTGGCGTGGGAATAAATGCATGATAATTGTGCCAAATATCATAATGGATATAGCTAATTTAATCGCAAATTTTAATGCTTCATCAATACGATCTTTTCTTCTCGCACCATAGTTATATGCAAGTACTGGCACAAGGCCATTATTCATACCAAATATTGGCATAAAGAAGAAACTTTGTAGTTTGAAATAAACACCGAATACTGCTGTTGCAGTTGTAGAGAATACAATCAAAATCTTATTCATTAAATAAGTCATAATTGATCCAATCGACATCATTAGAATAGATGGTATACCTATCTCATATATCTTTCGAATCATTGCACCATCTATTTGTAAGATATCTTTGATATGAAAATGTATTTCTTTATTCTTATATAGATTGAAGAATAAACCTAATACAGCTGCACAACATTGCCCAATAACTGTAGCATAAGCTGCACCAGCTACGCCTAGCTTTGGTAGATTCAATAATCCAAAGATAAGAATTGGGTCTAGTATGATATTAATAATTGCGCCAGTAGCTTGTGTAATCATGCTATAAACAGTTTGCCCAGTAGATTGTAATAATCTTTCAAATGTCATCTGAAAGAATAAACCAATCGATAAACAGTTCACAATTTGTAAATATGCAATACCATCTTTTGCGATTGAAACATTATTTGTCTGACTATGGATAAAAGGACTCGCCACAAATAAGCCTAATATCACAAACAATAAAACATTGAATATTGTTAAAAGAATACCAGTATTAGCAGCTTTATCTGATTTCTTAAAATCCTTTTGACCAAGCGAACGAGAAAGAATTGCATTCATACCTACACCTAGACCAGATCCAAAGGCAATCATTAAATTTTGCATAGGAAAAGCAAGCGTAACTGCTGTTAATGCATCTTCACTTAATCTAGCAACATAGGCACTATCCACGATGTTATATAAAGCTTGTACAAGCATAGAAATCATCATTGGTAGTGACATTGATATAATCAATTGTTTAATAGGCATAACGCCCATTTTATTTTCTTTTTGCATAACCCCATAATAATAACGTAAATCAAAATATAATCAATCTAATTCTTACAACAATTCTAAT
>CACXEN010000183.1 GCA_902766675.1 uncultured Erysipelotrichaceae bacterium | reverse complement strand
GATTTCTTCCATTAAGTTTGGAGGAGATCCAGGAATCGCAAATAAACGATCAGAATCTGTGTCCATATCTGGCATAGAGCTTAATAATCCCCATGTATATGGATGACGTGGATCATAGAATACTTCATTTACATTACCTTTCTCAACGATTCTACCAGCATACATAACAGCTACATAGTCCGCTACTTTCGCCACTACACCTAAATCGTGTGTAATGTAAATAACCGAAATATTTTTCTTCACTTGGATTTCTTTAATCTTTTCTAGAATCTTCGCTTGAATTGTTACATCTAATGCAGTTGTAGGTTCATCACAAATGAGAATATCTGGATTACATGCTAATGCGATTGCTATAACAACTCTCTGACGCATACCGCCTGATAACTCATGTGGGTATTGTTTGAAACACTTTTCTGGTTCTGTAATACCAACTTCATCAATCAATTCAAGTGCACGTCTTGCAGCTTCTGCTTTATCAACATCTTCATGTTCTAGAATTGGTTCCATAATTTGTCTTCCAATAGTCATCGTAGGATCTAATGATGTCATTGGATCTTGGAATACCATCGCAATGTGTTTACCACATAGCTTATAACGAATATCTTTTTGTGACATCTTTACAAGATCTACAGTCACAATTTCATCATTTTCATCTTTGTATGTGTAATCAATCGATCCACTATCAATCATACCGTTAGAATCTAGGATACCCATAATCGTACGTACTGTTACAGATTTACCACTTCCTGATTCCCCTACGATCGCAATGGTTTCGCCTTGGAATAAGTCCAAGCGTACACCACGAATTGCGTTTACTCTTCCGTAATTTGTTTGAAATGAGATGTTCAAGTCACGGATACAGAGGACGCGTTCATTTTTATCTCTCTTCTTTTTTCCCATAACTTTCACCTCTACTTATTTAACATCTTAGGATCGAATGCATCTCTAAGACCATCTGCGAATAAATTGAAACATACCATCAATAATGCAAGTACTAATACTGGAATGATTAGAATATGTGGATATGTAGTCATAGATTTATATCCATCTGATACAAGTGAACCTAGTGAAGCTAATGGTGCAGGTACACCTAAGCCTAAGAAAGATAGATATGCTTCTAAGAAAATTGCATTTGGAATTGAGAACATACTAGTAATAATGACTTGTCCAAAAATATTTGGAAGAACTTCTTTGAATATCAAGCGGAAGTTTGATGCACCAAGTGTCTTAGATGCTAGTACATATTCTTGTTCTTTGACTTTTAATACTTGTGCTCTGGCAATTCTTTCCATGCCAATCCAGCCTGTTAATACAAGCGCAAAGATAATCGATGTAATACCTGGAGGTAATACCAATCCTAATAGTGTTACTACAACTAGTGTAGGAATACCATTTAAGATTTCCGCAAATCTTTGCATGAATATATCTACTCTACCACCCATAAAGCCAGATACTAAGCCATATACCATACCAATCACAACATCGACTAGTACAGCAGCTAATGCAATGATAAGAGATACTCTAGTACCATCCCATACACGTGTGAAGATATCTCTTCCTTGTGTATCAGAGCCAAACCAATAATAAACATTTTCTAACTCTTCTGTGGCATATTGTTTTACACCATGGTATTCACCATCGAATAAACCAATCTTTTCAATACCAGGAAGTCTAGGTGTTAAACACTCATGACCATGGATCATAGACTTATATGTATGCTCATTCATCGAAGGACCAATCAATGCGAATAGAATAATAATCGCAATGATAATCGCACCAATTAAAGCACCTTTATTCTTTTTAAAATTGCCCCATACGTCTTTTAAGTAAGATGTGGCTTTATAGTTTGTATCGATGAGCTTTTCGCCTTCTTTGTGTGCGAATTGAAAATCATCTTTTTGAAATTCTCTATCAACAACACTCATACCTATGCACCATCCTTACTAACGCGAATTCTAGGGTCAATGACACCATATAGAATATCTACGATTAACATTGTGACAATGTACATTACAGAATATATGAAGGAACATGCGATGGTCACATTGTAGTCATTTTGTTGGATACCACTAATCATCAATGATCCAATGCCAGGAATACCAAATATCTTTTCAATTACGCTTGATCCTGTTAATAAGTTAACAAGGATTGGACCCATAACTGTAATAATTGGAATCAATGTATTACGCATAGCATGTCGAACAATCAACTTATGGTCTTTAATACCCTTTGATTGGGCAAGCATCATATAATCTGAATTCATTACATCGATCATTTCTGAACGAGTAAATCGAGCAATATTTGCGGTCGGTGATACCGATAAAGCTAGCGCTGGTAATATCAGTGATACAATCGGCGCTTTTTGGTTATACAAGATCGGTAACCACTTTAACTTATAGGCAATAAAATACGCTAATAGTAATGCGACTACATAAGATGGTAATGATACACCTAGTACAGAAATACCTGAACATAGATTATCGATCCAAGAATTGTGGTTTAAAGCTGCTACCACACCAAGCAATAGACCCATAATTGTGCCAAATACCATCGCCATAGCACCTACTAATAGCGAAACTTGTAAACGCCCTTTAATCATGTCAGAAATCGCAAAGTTCTTATTAATGGCATAGGATACCCCTAAATCGCCAGTCACCATATTCTTTAGATATAAAAAGAAGCGGATGATTAGCGGTTTATCTAAACCATACTTCTCATATAGAAGTGCTAATTGCGCTTCTGTAAGCTTCTCATCATTAAAAGGTGTTCCTGGCATAAGGTCCATCAATAAGAAAAGTACCAAGATGATAACAATCAAGGTTGCGATACTGATTAATATTCGTTTCAATAAATACTTTTTCATCTCTTCCCTTTCTTTCCAATATAAGAAAGAGAGCGATCAAGGCGAAGCTCAATCGCTCTTCTTCTATAAACTATTTAAATCTAACTATTCACTTACTACGATATGACGATAGCTATCAACACCTGCAGAGTGGAATTCAATACCACTAATAGCTGGGTTAATAATCATAGCGCCACCTGCTTGGAATACAGGAACAATCGCAGCATCTTCTTGTACTAGAACTTTTTCAGCATTTAGGAATGCTTCCCAACGAGCAGCTGAATCAGCTAGACCAGCACCTGTTTCAGCATCTTTTACAAATCCATCATACTTCTCAGAGTTATATCCACCATCATTGTTTGATACGTTCCAAGATACGAATAAGTCCATATATGTTTGTGGATCACCATAGTCAGGTCCCCAACGAGTTAACATTACATCATAGTCATGATCACCTGTTTGGTTTGCAAGAGCTAGACGTTCTTTCTTTGGTTTACCATTTAGATTTACAGTAAATCCAGCTTGTTCTAAGAAGAATTGTACTTGTTCAGCAGCTTTGATTACAGAATCACCTTCATCAGTACCATATAGAAGTTCAATGACTACATCATGGCCTAATTCTTCTTTTGCTTTTTCATAGAATTCTTTTGCTTTTGCTTCATCATAAGCTACTACACTACCATTGTCTTCACGGAAGTCTTTACCTGTATCAGGGTTGGATGCTAATGCAAATGGGATAATACCTTCTGCAGCAACAGATCCATCATTCAATACAGATGCAACAGTTTCTCTATCAATTGCATATAGGATTGCTTGTCTAACATTTGCATTCGCAATATCAGCAGCACCTGGTCTATCATGCATATTGTTGTTTACATTCAAGCTTAGATAGAATAAGTAACCTGTTAATCTATTTGTGAAACCTTCTGCTTGTTTATTTGCATCAACTTGTTCACCAGATAGAGTAACTGTATCTAGGTTTCCACTTTCATATTCCATTAAAGCTGTTTGTGTATCTGTGATTTCACGGAATACAACTTTATCAGCATAGTTATTGCTAGCATAGTTTGCAGCATCCCAGTAATCTGGGTTTTGTTCAAATTCAAATGCATAACCAGATTCCCAACTTGTTAGTTTATATGGACCACAGAATACTAAGTTATCTGCAGATAAAGCATATTGGTCACCTTTTTCAGTAACGAATGCTTCATTCATTGGGAAGAATGATGGGAATGCTAATAATGAGAGGAAGAATCCAGAAGGAGCTACTAATGTAACTTCTAATGTTTTCTCATCAAGTGCTTTAATACCTAAATCAGCTGGTACATGACCACTTTCAGAATCATAAGCATCACCATTTACAACGTTAGCTGTTTCAAAAATCCAGTTATAATCACTTGCTGTATCAGGATTGATAACTCTTTGCCAAGCAAATACGAAGTCGTTAGCTGTTACAGGATCACCATTTGACCAATTCGCATTATCACGAATCTTAAATGTGTAAACCAAACCATCATCACTAACTTCATAGCTTTCTGCAAGGTCATTTACAGGATTACCATTTTCGTCTAAAGACATTAATCCAGAAATACACATTGTTTGCGCAACGAATGATGTTCCATCAGTCGCAATCGCTGTGTCCATAGAAATGAGTGGTGTAGGAGCCTGTACTGTCACTTCCTTACCACCGGCATTTCCAGAATCTCCACTGCCGCCACCGTTATTGTCGCCACCGCCAGAAGAGCAACCGACTAGCAAAGTCGCAGCCAGCATTAACGAAAGTACCTTTTTCATAACTTTCATCCTCCTTTAATATAGGTTTGATTTTACCCACTCATTATCTCAAAGTCAATGAAGTTTTTCACATTTCTTTCACAATTATGAAAATTTTTACTAAATTTATGAAAATTTTTCATTCTCAAAAACAAATAAAACATATGTACCTCATTCGTGGTACATATGTCTTTGTTCAATAAACAATGAAAAAAAGGATATGGTTTATACCATACCCTTGATCTGCACTATTTAGATGCGTTTTCACCAGCAATGCGACCAAATACTGTGAAGTCAGCTACAGCGTTACCGCCTAGACGGTTACCACCATGCACACCACCAGTTACTTCACCAGCAGCATATAAGTTTTCAATCACATTACCATCTGTACCAATTACTTGCGCGTCCTTGTTGATCTTAACGCCACCCATGCAGTGGTGGATACCAGGAGCAATTTGTACAGCATAATATGGTGCATGTGTTAAATCAGTTTTTGCATCATCATAGCCTTCTCTACCAAATGCATCATCTTTCTTATCTGCACATGCTTTAGCCCATGCATCTAGACTTTCTTGTACAACTGCTTCATCAGCACCAATTGTTTTTGCAAGATCTGCAACTGTTTCACATTTTACCATGTGACCTTTATCTACATATTTTTTGATGACATTAGACTTTTCAGCCATTGCTTCATCAGCGATTAACCAAGCATATCCATCTGGTTGTTCGCTAACAGAAGCACTGACAGCATCTCTTGTGCCTAATTCATCACAGAAACGTTTACCTTCTTTATTCAATAAGATAGCACCATCACCACGTAATGACTCAGAAATTAATGAACCATCTTTTTGTACAACTGTTGGGTGTACTTGAATTTGGTCTAAATCCACAAAGTCTGCACCAACTTCTTCTAAGAATGCAATCGCATCACCAGTAACACTTGG
>CACXEN010000182.1 GCA_902766675.1 uncultured Erysipelotrichaceae bacterium | reverse complement strand
GTGGTGTTGCATTTATCTTATTAAAACCAGAAATATATTTTGTGGGAATATTACTTCTTCTATTTGGATTATTTGGATTATTGGTTATGCCAGATAAAGTACTATGTGAATTTAGTGATGAATATATGGTCTTATATAACTTAAATGAAAAAAGTCGATGCAATATTATATATTATGAAGATATTGTGTCTTGGCGATATGAATGGCATGCGACATATGATCAGTTATATATTACGCTAGTCGATGGCACAAGTGAGGTCATGGAGTTGTATAATAAAAGCAGTGTAAAGAAATATTTAGATCAATATGCACCAAATAAAGAAGTGAAGAATACATCAATCAAGAGGTCAAAATCATGAAATACGTCGATGAAGAAGCTGTAAAGGCATGTAAAAAAGCGATGCTAGAAGAAGAGGACTATGATGAACTAAGTCTTATTTTTGATATGTTTGGAGATTCTACACGCTTAAAAATTATGAATGCATTATTCACAAGAGAACTATGTGTTTCTGATTTATCTTCATTATTAGAAATGAGCACGAGTGCAATATCTCATCAACTTGCACAATTAAAGAAAACAAAATTAGTCAGTTCTCGTAAAATAGGTAAGAATGTATTTTATTCGATGGCAGATGAGCACATCGTCAATATTTATAAAATGGCATATGAGCATATAAAAGAATGAAAATTGTAGGCTTGGATTTTGAAACGGCGAATGCTAATCCAGCTAGTATATGTGCGATAGGCATTGCGACAATCGAAGATGGAGCTATTGAGGAAACACTATATTCTCTCATTAAACCAGAGGAAGAAGTTTCCTATTTTGCCCGTGGCAATCAAATGGTACATGGGATATCCAAAAAGGATGTAGAAGATGCTCCAAGATGGAAAGAGATATATCCAGATGTCATTCAAGCATTTGAAGGTGCGATTGTGGTCGCACATAATGCGAGATTTGATATAGCTTGTCTTAGGGAAGTATGTAAATTAAATCATTTACCAATCCCAAAGATTCAATATGTCGATACAGTCACTTTATCAAGAAAAGCATTTCCATCTTTAGCACATCATCGTCTCAATGATGTATGCGAACATCTTGATATTGCATTAGATCATCATAATGCATTAAGTGATGCCTATGGATGCTTGATGATTGTAGGGCAAGTTATGAATTTGGCAAATATATTTACGATGGAAGAGTTATGTGGTGTATTTGGTATACAAATACACCAACTATAATATGAAAAAAGTTTCATAAATGTATGTAAATTTCTTACAAATCTAGTTGTAACATGTTTACATTGATGGAATATGTATAGTAAACTATATGACATAAGAGGTATTTAGTCATATGAAAGATTATGAGAATAATTCCTACTTCTGGCAGAAAGTTGAAACTTTATTCTTGTCGAGTGGGTTTGAAATCACAAGAAAAAAAGGGGATGTGCACCCTGTTTTTAAGAATCTTGTATATCCAACAGACTATGGACATATGAAGGATACGAAGTCTGTTAGTGATGAAGGTGTAACTGTATATGCAGGTAGTGGAAATCGCTCATCGATTAGTGCCCTTGTTATAGCAGCGGATATTCTAGCCAAAGAATTAGATGTAAAAATATTAGTTGGCTGTGATGAAGAAGAAGAAAAGGATGTATTACACTTTTTGAATCAAACAGATTTTCAAAAGACTGTACTAATCCGTCGTGGCGCTAGCCAAATCCCAAACTGGGGTGAGTCAGATATACTTTAGCTGATTGCTTGATCAGCTATTTTTTTTGGGACACCATTGAAATTCAATACGAATGTGTCATAGGTATGATGTTCGATAATATTCTTTGCGTAGAATAATGCTTTTCCATATAAATCAGGGAAAGATGCTTGAATCGTTTGTGATTCATCATATGCCAAAGGATATGCTTTATGTTCTAAATTGAGCACTTCAAAATTATTTTTATCCATTAGTATCATTCCACTAAAAGAATGTGGAATCTTTAAAAGATTTTCTGCAGTATATGCAAATTTCAACATTGCTTTAGAAGGGGATAACACCTTTGTGAATGAGGCAATATGGCGAATGGATTCATCCACTCGCTTTTCTGTAATATCTAAATCAAATACTTCTTTAAACATTGCATGATACATCTTTGCGAGTTTCTTACGAGCTGGCGCATCTACTTTTAAATCGTTATATACATCATAATCTTGAATGGAGCGACCACGTTGGTTTAATAACCAAACATCAATATTCGCCTCACTAGTGACATGGCTTTCTCCTTCATGAATGCCTGTTTTTTTATGGTTGTATCTAGCGACTGCATTGATTAAAGGATGCGCAAAACAATCTAGAGCATAATGACAAAGATAACCTTGGATATAACTATATAAGTCAGCATCTTTTCCAGCATATTGATCAAAGAAAAGGATGACTTCTGGAACTTTGATATCATGCATTAAATTTCCATATTTTTTTAATGAGCCAGGTAGTAAAGAAGCGCGTGAGAAAAACAACATATCTGGTCCTTGGGATCCTAAATAAAACATTGGTAGATTTGTGATTTTTTCTTTCCGTTTCGTTGGCAAAAGAGATAGTACATCTTTTGAAAATTCTACATGGGTGGTCGCTGCTGGCATATTAAATCTCCTTTTGAATATCTTTTAATTTTTTCGCTAAGCCTTTTATTTTATTGAGTGGTAATGAACATATCGCAATGCGAATACCTTTATTTACCTTTACTGTATAAATATGATTATCCATGAGTTTTTCATGGTATATATCTCTTTCTTCATTATTATTCATTTTTAATGTCACAAAGAATCCTTCTTTATATGGATATAAAGATAATTCTTCATCTAAACTTTCTTTTAAGAATAGATCAGCTCTTTCTTTTAATAATGCAATATATGTATCTTTTTCTTTTAAGAAAGCTTCCTTATTTTCACTTATGACCCAAATGAAATTTTCCATTGCGCCATTTGGAATACTAGACCAAGTAGCACGTGCTTTTTTCTCAAATACAATTTCTACATCTCTTACATCTTCTTGTTTGTTGGCGATGGTGATTGCGGCACCACATCTTAAACCATAAGAAGTAAGAGCTTTTGAAATACTAAAGCCAATAATTACCATCACGTTATCACTCATCTTCTTAAAGACATTGAGATAATCTCTGCTATGGGATAAATCATAACTATAATCGATATAGGCAATATCATTTAAGATAATGCATGGATGAGTCTTAGAAACTTCATTTAGATATGTGATTAATTCTTCCCATTCATGATTTGTCATAGAATAGCCAGTTGGATTATGACATGGATCATTGATCACAATCACAATTCTTTCTTGTTTATCAAGCAGTGATTCTACTTTTTCTTTTAAATCATTTAAATTGAAATGATCATCTTCAAACATTTCATATGTCAAAGATTGATATTGGTTTTCATGTGCCATAATCGCATAAGAAGTCCACGCAAAAGATGGAATCAAAAGAGTATCACCAACATCAAGACATGTTGTAATTGCCATACTCATCGCACCACTTCCGCCTGGTGTTGCGATCACACTATGTGGTAAATCTAAGTTAACATCTTGTACTACCCAATTATAGATAGCATCTTTAAAAGCGGTAGTACCTGTAAAATTAGGAGCGTAGGCGGCTTTGGTTGTATTTGGCATTGTATTGTAGTGGTCAAAGACACTATCAAATGCGACAAGTTGATTGTCTTCATCATATAATGCGCCAATCGTAGCGTTTACTACTTCATCCCCATGTAATTTTTCATCTTCTTTTGCGCGTCTAGCAATCGCAAATACTGTATCTACGATAGGGGTTAAATCTGCGACTTTTTTTGTAAAGGTCATATAGTATCCTCCATAAATAAATATGTTCCGATTCTTACCATCGTACTACCACATGATAAAGCAATCGTATAATCATCACTCATACCCATAGATAATATCGATATGTTGGTGTCTTGTTTGTGTAATATATCAAATATTTCTTTGGCTTTTATAAATACTTCTTTGATTCTATCTGTATCTTCTGTATTTGGGCCCATTGCCATAATTCCTTTTATATGAATATGCGAATAGTCTTTGATTTGGTTATATAAAGGAATCACATCTTGTGGTAATAAACCAGTTTTATGTATGTCTTCATCAGCCAAATGGACTTCTAATAATACATCGATATGTTTATTTATTTTACTAGCTTCTTTTTGTAGTAAGTTTGCGAGTGCATAGGAATCTAAAGATTGTAGGCAAGTAATATAAGGGATGACTTGTTTGACTTTATTTTTTTGTAGGTGACCAATATAGTGCCACTCTATATCTTTTGGTAATGATGTAGCTTTTTGAATTAATTGATCAACTCTATTTTCCCCAAAGATTCTTTCTCCTAAATCATAATAGGTTTGTATGTCTTTGATGGATTGGCCCTTTGAAACGATGCACAGTTGTGCTTTATTGGAAATCATTTCTTTTACATGGTCATAGTGTGATAAATTCATGCTTCAATTATAGCACTAAAAAAGATGCCCTTATTTGAGAGAAATCGGGGAATCTTGTGGTTCGATAAGTTTTCTTCTTGTAAGTAGTGGGATCAAAGCATTAAATAATAAAGTCAGTGCGAAAACTTCGATTGGTAATAATATTGCATTTTTAATTGCGCTTTGTGTGAAATAAAACCAATAGCCCTTAGACATTAACATAGTAGACCAAAGTGATCCAAGTAAGGCATTGACTCCAGCATTCACGAGAAATTTTGCGAGACATATTTTTAATACAGTAATTTTTTGTCTATAGAAGAATAGGGCATAAATGAAAATGCCTAAAATTTCACTTAATGTATAACCTGGAAAAAATGGATAACCTTTGGAATCTAACATAAAAGCCACAATATCTGTAATAGCACCAGATACTAGTGCTGCAAGTGGTCCAATAATGCTAGCTTCTACAGCGCTAAATAAAAAGGATATCCCCACAAATAAGTTTTCCGATACCGGAATCATCACAAAGTTTGCGACTACTTTTAAGGCAATAAATAATGCCATAATAGCTAAATACTTTGTGTCTTTTAACTTTTGAATGGAAGAAATCCAAAAATCTTTTTCTAACATCGTATCACCTTCCTTTCTCCACTAGTGAAGTAAAGAAAGCTCTACACTAATGGGTTCACAATCCACCGCAAGCAAATGCTTTTCGTCTATAGCATCCCACTGCTATAGCACTTAACGCGAATTGTTAGAAATACAATATCATAATGCAAGAATACGTCAAGGTATTTGATAGCGTGATACAATATAGTCATGCCGATTTTATCAATTACATGTGAAGATTTAACATATATACCAATGTATATAGATAAAGGTATAGATGATATAGCTCTAGCACTAGAAAATAGTGCTTTTTCTGCACTGCATGCATTTTCATTAGAGGATATAAAAAAAGGCATATCTATGATTCAAGAAAAAGGTTGTAGTGCAACTATCATCATGAATGCTTTATTTATGGAAGATGAAATTGAGCAAAAGAAGAAAGAATTAGAAGAAGTCATATCTTATGGTGCTGATTATGTTGTATTATCAGATTTTGGATTATTCCAATATGCCAAACAAAATCATTTCTTAGATAAAGTAATCTATGATCCTATTACTTTAATGACAAGTACACCAGAAGCCAAAGCACTCATGGACTTGGGTGTTGGATATGTATGTATTTCTTCTGTACTAACAAAAGAAGAAATAGAAGCGATTTCGAAAGAAGTTCTTTCTTCAATGGTTATCCATGGTTATTTATTAATGTCGATATCAAAAAGACCTTTATTACAAGAATATGCAAAGGATAAAGGAATATCTTTAGAAAAAGATAAAACATATTATATACAAGAAGAAAAACGAGATGGTCTTATGCCAACAATAGAAAAAGATAGAGGCATGATGATATATAGTGATGCAGTATTAATGAGTTTTCAAGAATTAAATGATTTTATCAAAGCTGGATTAAAACGTTTGGAAATACAAACACAATTCTTAGATTTAGATACGATATTACATACAATTGATGCATATCAAGATATATTAAGTGGATTAGATCCAAAAGAAGTAGAAGAAAGATATAAAAAAGAGAATCAAAGATATACATATTTTGATGGTTATTATGGAGAAAAAACAATTAAGTAAGAAAAAAGTAGAATTGTTGGCACCAGCTGGTGATTTACAAAGATGTAAAACCGCAATTCGTTATGGGGCAGATGCTGTCTATATTGGTGGACAGTCTTTTTCCTTGCGCTCACGAGCATCTAATTTTACTTTGGATGATATCGAAGAAGCATGTAAGTTTGCGAAAGAATATGGGGCAAGAATCCATGTGACAGTCAATGCGATCAATCATGATGAAGATTATGATGGTTTAAAAGAATATTTAATAGAATTAGAAAAAAGAGGGGTTAGTGCAATTATTGTGGCATCTTTGGCAGTCATGAAATTAGCCAAAGAGGTAACGAAGAATTTAGAAGTACATTGTTCAACACAACTTTCTATTACCAACCATGAAAGTGCCAATTTTTTAATTGAGAATTTTGGGGCAGATCGCGTAGTTTTGGCAAGAGAATGCACATTAGAAAATGTAAAAGATATTACAAATCATATTGATAAAGAAACAGAAGCATTTATCCATGGTGGTATGTGTGTCAATTATTCTGGTAGATGTACATTATCCAATCGTATGACATTACGTGATGCCAATCGTGG
>CACXEN010000181.1 GCA_902766675.1 uncultured Erysipelotrichaceae bacterium | reverse complement strand
TCCAATGATTGTTATCTTCCTTTTATTTAATAGGCTAATATCCCCTTCATAAAATAATACCCAAGGTGGATAACGCAATGTAAAAAATTCTTGGGGATATTCTTTATCAAATATCGTGATGTATTTTTCTTTTATATTATGATTCTTAGGTATTTCATTATGAATAACACCATTAGATATCTTATTCCAATCCCCATGATATAAATAAGAAAGATTTGCGAGTATTTCTCTTTTTCTCATAACACCTCCAAATATGTTATATAAAGAGCTTCGCAAATCCTTAAAATAAATCTAACTTTTGTTGTTGTGCTTTTACTGGTCCAAATGATTTCCGATGGATTTCAGTAATGCCATATTTTTCAATCGCTTCTAGATGCTGCTTTGTTGGATAACCTTTATTCTTTTTAAATCCATATTGTGGATAGATTGCATCATATTCCAACATGATACGATCTCTTGTGACTTTCGCAAGAATACTAGCAGCTGCCACATTAATCGATTTTTGATCACCTTTGGTTGGATGATAAGCTTCCTTATCAATCAATAATGGCATTGCATCACTAATGACTATACAATCTGGTGCATGACTTGCAATATCTTGCATTGTACGTTGTGTTGCATGATATATATCATATGTATCAATATCTTCTTCACTTACACATACAATTTCAAACCAAAGTGCATCTTCTTTGATGACTTCAAATAATTCTTCTCTTTTCTTTTCACTAATTGCTTTAGAGTCATAAATATTATCGTTTTGATATCCACAAGGAAAAATAACACCAGCTACACATAAAGGCCCAGCTAGTGGCCCTCTCCCTGCTTCATCGATGCCTAAAACAAGTTGGTCTTTTGGCCAATATATATTTTCATATTCATTCGTGCACTTCTTCAGAGTTTTCTTCGACATGTTCTAATGATAACTTTCCTAATTTTCCTTTACGTAATTCATTTAAAAATAATTCAGCTGCTCGCTTCACATCTAATTCATCTTTTTCTTTTTTCAGATTTCTTTTTTCACAAATCGCTTTTAACATTCCATTTGGATTGACATTCTCACAATCAAATAATTCTTCTAAATGATTTGGATATAAATCTTGAATAATATGAATTGCGTCCATCGCAACCATCTTTTTATCTAATATATCGTCATTGATAGATCCATATGCAGCAAGTATTGCAGCCATTTTATCATCATCAAATTTAGGCCAAAGAACACCTGGTGTATCTAATAAATCTAATTGTTCATCAGCATGAATCCAAGTCAAAGAACGTGTAACACCTGGTTTATCTTCAACCTTCGCACTTTTTCTTTTCGCAATATGATTAATCATTGTGCTTTTTCCGACATTTGGAATACCACATGCCATTGCCCGAATCGCTCTTGGATTAATTCCTTTATTTCTTTGTATTTGACGCTTAGGCTCCATTAGCTTTAATGCTTCTTTTACTACTTTTTTTCCACTGCTATTATCATGAATAATATCTAAAGCTATGGCTTTTACTTTATCTTTATTTAAGTATTCAATCCATTTTTTTGTCGCAACAGGATCTGCCATATCGCTCTTGCTTAAAATAATTAGTTTCTCTTTTCCAGAAGCTAATTGATTTAATAAAGGATTTCTACTTGCCATTGGCATTCTCGCATCACGGATTTCAATCACCATATCGACAGCTTTTAATTTCTCTTCCATCTGTCTTCTGGTTTTTTCCATATGCCCTGGATACCATTGGATTTTTACACTATTTGCCATATCATTTCTTTTTCTTTAATAGATTTTATAACCTATCGGTCTTTATTGTATCATATGCATTCTTTAAACAAAAAAAAGATACGACTTTCAATCGTATCTTATCAAATTACCATGTATATGGGCCAAAGCGATTAAATGGGAAGATAATGAATACACCTTTCGAAATGATATCTTCTTTTTTAAATGCACCATAATAACGTGAATCAGTAGAGTGTGGTCGATTATCTCCTAAACAGAAATATTCATCCTCCCCTAATGTAATTTCATGCACATCTTCCATAAAGATTTCATTTAAACTATCGATATATTCTTCATCAAAGAATTCTTCTTCAACAATAGTTCCATCCACATACAACTTCCCATCTTTATAAGAAATTGTTTCATTTGGCATTCCAATCGCTCTTTTTACTAAGAATTCATTTTTTTCTTCCATATGAATAATTACGATATCAAATCTTTGAATGCCATTTAATTTATATCCTAATAGATTAGATACACCAATTTCTCCATTTTCAAGTGTAGGATACATACTACTACCCTTGACTTGAATTGGACGCACCACAAAGGTTGTGATGATTAATACAACTGCCATACAAATCATTAGATCACGTAAAAATAATCCAACTTCTTTTAAAGGTGAAAACTTTTCGCTATCTTCCTCATTTTTCTTTTCTTCCACTGTGCTACTTCCATCTGTCATTCTTTCCATAACACGTGTTTCAGATATCATTTGCGTATCTTCTATCTTTGGTATGCCATCTGTCATTACCTCAATAGCGCCTGTTTCACCATCATTTAATGTATCACTATTCTTTTTAATATCTTCTATCATTTTCCTTACTTCCGCATAGTATTATAGCACTATAAATTAAAAAAATGAGCATTTGCTCATTTTCTTAACGATTTGCTGCCTTACGGTCTTCTTTAATACGTGCATTTTTCGCAGATAGACCTTTGAGGTATGTTAATTTCGCTCTTCTAACTTTACCATGACGTGTTACTTCAATCTTATCAATGATTGGAGAGTGTAATGGGAAAGTTCTTTGAACGCCGATACCACTAGAAATTTTTCTAACTGTGAATGATGCACCAATACCGCCATTAGAACGGTCAACACATACACCTTCATAAACCTGAATACGTGATTTTTCACCTTCGTGAATACGTACACTTACTTTTAATGTGTCACCAGGTTTGAAATCTGGAACATCATCACGCATTTGAGACTTTGTAAT
>CACXEN010000180.1 GCA_902766675.1 uncultured Erysipelotrichaceae bacterium | reverse complement strand
TACATTTCATCGCTTGCCAGCTCCATGTAGTACTCATCTACGTCGCTACCTCTATTCGGTTTTAATGTGTTTATTATCAATGGTATTTAATAACTTGTCAACTATTTTTTAAAATATGACATCTAACAATTCAAATTCTTTTTTATTACCAAACAATGAAATGCTTTCACAAATTCCTCTCAAAAGTAAAATTCCATATAATATTCTATAATAGAGAAGTATTATGATTTATTTATCAGGTGACACACATCGTAGAGTTGATATTAAAAAACTCTTACCAGAAAATTTCGATTATTCCAAAGTAACTAGGGATGATTACCTCATCATTCTTGGTGATTTTGGGGCTATTTGGTATGGCGAAAAAGATGAAGGTTTATTAAACTTCTACAATAATTTACCACTACAAGTTTGTTGGATAGATGGAAACCATGAGAACTTTGATCTATTAGAAAAATATCCAATTGAATATTGGCACAATGGTAAAATTCATCGCATCAAAGATAATATCGTTCATCTTATGCGAGGCCAAGTCTTCGAGATAGAGAATAAAACATTTTTCACTTTTGGTGGAGGCACATCTATTGACCGCGCAATGCGTGTAGCACATGAATCTTGGTGGCCAAATGAATTACCGACAGAAGAAGAAATGGCAGAAGGATTACATAACTTGAATCTATATAATTGGAAAGTAGATTATGTTATAACCCATTGTGCGCCATATTCTTTATTAAAGAAACTTGTGCCGCAAGCAACTGGAGATATTTTGAATTCTTATTTACATGATATTGATAAACAACTGACCTATACACATTGGTATTTAGGTCATTATCATAAAGACATTGATATTGATAATTACTCTATTCTTTACAATAATATCCACACAATAAAATAGTGATGCTTAGCACCACTATTCATTATGGAAAAATCTATCTAAATCAATTTGATCGACCATGTCATTAATTTCATCTATTTCTATGCGACTTGTTCTATCTGCCGCTTTATCAAACTCAGATACCACATATGCACTATGCTCGTAATCAAAGCCACCTTCTACATAATCATTTGGTTGTTGTTTAAAATAATTTTCTTGTGCATATTTAAATGCTTTTTTTGTAAGGGCACGAACATGTTTTGCGCAAGAGTTATTGTATTCTAATAGGTCAAATGCATGTTCCTTGCCTTCATATTCTCGATACATCACTTCTACACCGGCTTCATATAAGTTTCTCATATATGTTTTTACTTCATCTAAAAATGGATCTAGTGTTCCTACAAATGAGTATGTTGGTGGTAGATTGGAATAATTTGTTTCCCTAGCTGGTGCACAATATTTATCCGCTTCTCGATCGCCTTTATAATATTTCCATGCAATATCATTTCTCTTTGTATCCCAAATCATCGCATTATTATTAGAAGACGTCTTTGTATGTCTATCATCTAGCATTGGATATAGTGGCATTTGAAAAGCAATATTAATTTCTCCTTCATCTCTAGCAAATGAAGTAAGCGCTGCGCAAAGACCACCGCCAGCACTTTCTCCTCCAACAAATATCTGACTTGGATTAATGCCTAGTCTTTCCGCATTTACAATCATCCATACTAATGTAAGATATGCATCATCTAATGCGGCAGGATATGGTGTTTCATCACTCTTTCGATAATCAGGAAGTATCATCACAGCACTATCATCTTCCACAAACATATCTCCATACATGAAATCTTGTTCGCATGTACCAATGCAATAGCCTCCGCCATGAAGCCAAAGAACACCAGTTTTTTTATGATTATTGGTATCTTGTTTTGCAGTTGCGATACAAATGCGTAAAGAAGTTCCATCTAAGCGTTGAATATATTCCTGACGCATTTTTGATTTTCTTCCTAGCCATCTTCCAACTAAAAGAGAATCTGTTAGCTTATTCATTTTTTTCACTTTGTCGATACTGTCAACGTTATCTAAAGCTTTTACATAAATCTTGCTTAAAGAATTCATTACGTATCTTGTGTCTTTTTCACTCATGGCCATATTGTAGCATAATAACGCTATATCTATACATTTTTACATCATTCTCTTATTATCCTTAAAGTGTTAAAAGGAGCTGTTTTTTTACACAACTCCTTCTATCTATTCGTTATTGATTTAAGAATTCTTTTAAAGCATCTATTTGTTTTGACATGACTTCTCTACCTTGAACATATGCTTCTTGTATTTTACTTGTATCATGTTCTACTTTACCAATATGTAATGAATACTCTGGTCTTATCACAAATATTTCCTTTTTCATCTCTTTCACTTTGATGTAATCTAACGTTTGATTATATACATCAGCTCTATTTTCTAAAGCTTCCATTACCTTTGGTTGGTCTTTTAATAATGGCTTAATTAATTTCATCGAAGCGCCTGTTTTCTTTCGATAATATAGTGGTCTTGTTAAAACAACGACGTTTCTATCATAGCCTAAGTTTTCAAATGCTCGAATAGGAATAGAGTCTGCGATTCCTCCATCTAAATATGGAATTCCATCAATTTCTACAGTATTTGACACAACAGGCATCGAAGCAGATGCTCGCATAATTCGGATTTGTTTTTCATCCATCTTATCCAATAAAAAGTATTCGGCTTTTCCAGTTTGTGCATTTGTACATACAACATAGAATTCCATTGGATTATTTCTATATGTTTCATAATCCATTGGGTCAAATTCATCTGGTATTCTGTGATAACAGAAATCAGCACCATATAAATCCCCTGTCTTAATGAGTGACTGCAATGACGCAAATCTTGGATCATGCGCAAAGTTTAAATTGTATCGAAAAACACGACCAATTTGTTTGGATTTGTAATTACAACCAAACGTTGCGCCAGCAGATACACCGATAGCGCCATCATATTCAATATTGTTTTCCATCATGACATCAATGACACCAGCTGTAAATAAGCCACGCATTGCGCCACCTTCTAATACTAGTCCCTTTTTCATTTACTCTCCTTGTAATACTTCTCGATATGCCGCAATTGTATTTTTAACATCTTCCAATGTATTGCATTGTGATAATTGATTTTTATATTTTGCGGCATGTGGCATACCTGCAATATACCAACTGCCCATTCCTCGCATCATACTAATTGCTTTCTTTTCTGTACAATACGCTACTAATTTTATCGTATATTCTTCCAACATGTCTAAGCGTTCCATATAAGATGGAAGAATAAACTCTTCATGATTGAAATAGGCATTGAGCTCTTTTAAGAAAAATGGTTTACCAATAATACCTCTTCCAATCATGATGGCATCACATTTAGTTTCATCGAACATTCTTTGTGCATCTTCTACACTTTGAATATCCCCATTTCCTATCACTGGAATCGATACTGCTTCTTTTACTGCTTTAATATATTCATAATTTACACTACCACTATACATTTGACTTCTTGTTCTACCATGTATTGTAATTGCGCTCAGTCCTGCTTTTTCTGCTAATTTTGCAATTTCTACACAAGTTATATTGGATTGATCATAGCCTGCACGCATCTTTACTGTGACTGGTCGATCTGTATTATCCTTTACTGCTTTCATAATATCGTAAGCTAAATCTGGATATTGTAATAAATAACTTCCAGCATGGGCTTTTAAAACTTTATTGACTGGACAGCCCATATTGATATCGATAATATCGCAATCTGTATTCTTTGTAAGATAAGCACTCGCTTCTGCCATTGTTTCTGGATCACTACCAAATAATTGTAAAGAAACTGGATGCTCATCTTTGCTGGTAGCACACATATCTTGTGTTTTTTTATTTTGATAGTGCAATGCTTTATCACTAATCATTTCACTCACTGCTAAGCCAGCCCCAAAATTGCGACACATTTCGCGATATACAGGATTGGAGATTCCTGCTAGCGGTGCCGCAATAATTCGATTTTCAATTGTTACCGAACCAATTTTAAATTCCATGCTTTCTATTTAAAGCTCCTTGCAATTCTTCTGTAGTAAATGTATATGTGCTAGAGCAATATTGACATGTAATCTCTGCTCCTTTATTGTCATCAATCATTTCTTGTAAGTCTTCTTCTGATAACGTTGATAAAGATGTTAAGAATTTTTCTTTTGAACAATCACAATGCCAACGAATATCTTTATGATCTAAGATTTCCGCATCAGGGAAATACATTTTAATCATTTCTTCTAAGTCTAAACCTTCATCAATTAAAGTAGATACTGGCTTTTGTGTCGCCGCAACATTTTCACAGAAGGCAATTGCCTCTTCACTTGCATTTGGCATTAATTGATAGATTAATCCACCAGCTGCCTTTACACCTTCTTGGTCACATAATACGCCAACGCCAACTACACTTGGAATTTGTTCACTTATCGCAAAGTAATAGGTAAAATCATCTCCTATTTCACCAGTTTGTAAGTCAGTTACACCAGTAAATGGTTCCTTTAAACCTGTATCTCTAACAACTGTTAAAGAACCACTCGTTCCAACTGCTTTTGAAACATCTAAATGTCCATCTTCTCTAGAAAAATATAGATGTGGATCTCCGATAAACCCACGTACATCACCATTGCCTTGTGCTTGGGCAAGGATTGTGCCAGCAGGTCCATGACCATTGATAATACTTGTTACACTTTCATACGGATTCTTTAAATCAGATGCCATTATTGCTGTAACACTCATCACTCTACCTAATGCCGCAATAGATGTTGGATAACAATCATGCAATTCTCTTGCACGTCTTACCATCTCTGTTGTTCTTGCGGCATGAATTCTTACTTGTTTATTTAACGCTTGTGCAATCACAATTTCATCTTTCATCTTGTCATTCTCCTATACAACTTCTCATTCATACGCTTCATTTTTCTAGCGTCAACTTTTGTCACTTTACGGTCCATCGTAAAGATACCATTGCATTCATCTTCCACATCACTTAGTTGTGTATAAATGCAGCCAGATAAACCTTTATCAATATTCTCTAATATAGCCCCTTCATATAACGCAAATAATTCTTCGTTATATTTTAATTTATCTGTATATTTTTTATATCCATATAACTTGTTTGCGCTATTGTGCCCTTCTTCAATATATGCATATCCACCAAATTCAGATAATACACAAATTCGATTATACTTATCTTTCTTTTGTTTGTAGTGGAAGAAATAATTATGCATGCTGAAGAAGTCTCCACAACCTTGATCATGCCATCCACTGGCACTATCTACTAAACGAGTGTCATCATATTCTTTTATATGCGCAGTAATTTGTTCGCTATTAAATTGTCCCCAACCTTCATTAAATGGTACCCACGCAAATAATGAAACACAATTATATAGATTATCTAACATTTCATCTAGTTCATGATAATATGCTTTCTTTTCTTCCAGTGTACTACGACCTAATTTGTCATTATCAATATCACTCATTCTTCGCATGCCAATTGTTGGAAGCACACCCATGTTTTTAAAATCAAACTGGCCACCACTAGGCATATCTTGCATAACTAATATACCCAACCGGTCACAGTGGTAATACCATCTTCTAGCTTCTACTTTGATATGTTTGCGAATCATATTAAATCCTAATTCTTTTACTTTTAGAATTTCATCTATCATGGCTTGATCACTAGGAAATGTCATTAGTCCATCACTTATATAACCTTGGTCTAATAATCCGCTAAAAAAGTATGGGCGATTATTTAACATGAATCGTGTTATTCCTTTTGCGTCAGTCCCAACAGAGAATTTACGCATTCCAAAATAACTTTTTACAATATCATCTTCTGTTTGAATATAAATGTCATATAAATATGGATCTTCCGGTGTCCATGCGTGCATATTAGGAATAGGTGCTTCATAATGCTTTTGCGTTGTTAGACCACGATGGACAACTTCACCACTACCACCAATCGTTATCGCGGCTTGGCTGAAATTGCCTGCCATATCAATCAATACGACACCTTTATCATAATCAGGTGTAATCTTTAAATCATATATTGCGTGTTTTGGAATATCTTCAATCCAAACACTTTGCCATATTCCACTAGATGGTGTATACCACATACCACTATGATTTAATCTTTGTTTTCCATATGCATAAATACCCTTATCTGATGGATCATTTACTTTCACCATCAATGAATTTTGATATTTTATTGTGCCAGAGATATCTAAGCTAAATGGTGCATATCCACCAGAGTGTTGTCCAACTTCTACCCCGTTTACATATACTACGCACTCTTGATCGACTGCTTCAAAATTTAGCCAAGTAGATAAACTAGTTGGTTTATATGCGAATTGTTTGCGATACCAAAGTGTATGATTTTCATCTAATGTTTCATTTGTGCCACTTAAGTAAGAACCAAGCGCAAAAGGAACTACGATTTGTTGCCAATGGTCATGTCGTGGTTCTTCATCTTTGCCAACTATTTGATATTCCCATATACCATTGAGGTTTAAATAACTATCTCTTTGTAATTGCATACGAGGATATTCTTGTAAAGGGCTTTTTGTATTCAGTTGTTCACCATATATACTTAATTGCACCATAAAAATATTTTATCATGTTACTCATCAACATGTAGAAGTGTCTTACGATGGATAATCATACTCGTTACCATTAAGACAAGATGATAAATTGCAGAGATTAATATGATATCTTTGAATATTGTCGTATCTTTAAACAATTGTGCACTACTTTGCGCAACTACATTTGCATAAATAACCGAAATGACTAAAGACATTACGATCATACAAGCCATCACAATGAAATATGAAAAGCCAAATCTTTTTACCACTAACATACAAAATGGGATTGCGATAACCACAACTAGTGATACCCAGAATTTTGTATTAAACAATGTATATTGATTTTGCGATATTAAAAATATGAGCAGTGCGGACAATAATATGCCTGCGCACAACCCAATCACAATACTTGATATCACTGCTCTACGATACTCTGCCATATATACCTCTTTTCAAAAAGGAACTGATTACTCAGCTCCTTCGTTGTCTTCGTTATTTCCATCTACTGCTGGAGCATCATTGGTTAGCTCAACTTGCGCTACTTCTTCTTTTTTCGCGAAATCGTCCGCAATAGATTCTCCATTTACAACTTTTTGGATTTGCTCAGCAGTTAATGTTTCATATTCAATTAATGCTGTCGCAATCGCAATCAATTGTTCCTTATGTGCTTCTAAGATTTCTCTTGCTTTATCATGACATGAATTAATAATCTTACGCACCTCTTGGTCAATTTCGAATGCAACCTCACCTGATACATTATTTGGTGAATTATAATCTCTTCCTAAGAAGACATTATCTGTTCCACCATTGTATTTAATTGGGCCAAGGTCACTCATACCATAGAGTGTAACCATGTCTTTCGCAATATTTGTAGCACGTTCAATATCGTTTGATGCACCAGTAGTTACATCATCAAAGAACATTTCTTCTGCAGTTCTTCCACCCATGTAAGAAGTGATTGTTGCCAAAAGTTCATTTTTAGTATTCATCATCTTCTCATCTTTTGGAGTCATGAGGTTATATCCACCTGCTTGTCCACGTGGAATGATTGTTACCTTTTGTACAACTTGTGCATTATCTAAATATAAACCAATAATTGCATGTCCACTTTCATGATATGCCACAAGTTTCTTTTCTTTATCATCATATGTACGAGAGACTTTTGCTGGACCCATCATGACACGATCGATTGCTTCATCGATATTTGCCATAGTGATTTCATCTCTTTCTTCACGTACAGCTAAAATCGCAGCTTCATTTAGTACATTCTCTAAATCTGCGCCAGAGAACCCTGGTGTTCTTTTCGCAAGTGCATCCATGTTGATGTCTTTCGCAAATTTTTTATTTCTAGCATGTACTTGTAAAATTGCTTCTCTACCTTTTCTATCAGGTAAAGATACTGTGATTTGTCTATCAAATCTTCCTGCTCTTAGTAATGCTGGGTCTAATACATCCGGTCTATTTGTTGCCGCAATCACAACAACACCAGTGTTATCTTCCATACCATCCATTTCTACCAACAATTGGTTCAATGTTTGTTCACGTTCGTCATGTCCACCACCGAAACCAGCACCTCTTTGTCTACCAACTGCATCAATTTCATCAATGAAGATGATACATGGTGCAGTTTGTTGTGCTTTTTTAAACATGTCTCTAACACGTGATGCACCAACACCAACGAACATTTCTACGAAGTCAGAACCTGAAATGCTATAGAATGGCACATTTGCTTCACCGGCAACAGCTTTCGCAAGTAATGTTTTACCTGTACCTGGGTGACCAAACAAGAGAATACCCTTTGGTATACGAGCACCCATCTTTTCGAATTTCTTTGGATACTTTAGATAATCGATAATTTCAGCCATTTCTTGTTTTTCTTCGTCACAGCCAGCTACATCGTCAAAGCGAACACGAATCTTACCTTCTAAGCGTGCTCTACTCTTTGAGAACTCAAATGCTTTCGCATTGCCTCCAGCCCCATTCATGCGGTTGATCATCCATACGGCAATAAATGCCATCGCAATAAATGGAACGATTGATAAAATGACTTCCCAGAATCGATTTGATGCATTCGCGTCCACTACGGAAAGCTTTGAATCTTTCAATTTATCAATGACCTTAGAAATTTCATCTGAAGTAGATGGAATTGTGGATGAGAATGTTGCTGTTTGTTCGCCTTTTTTATAAGCACCCTCAACAATGGTCACATTGTTTCCAACTGTAATCGCTGATTCTGTAATTTTTTCTTTCGCAATTGTTTCTTGTAATTCCTTATATGTCAGCTGTTGTCTATTTGCTGTACCATTCATACTCATCAAGAGTGTCATGGCTAGAATTACAACAATATATGGAAGAAAATTCACATATCCTTGTTTTTTCATTTAATATCCTCGCTATTTATAACATTCGTCTTTTAAGACGCCAATATATGGTAAGTTACGATACTTCTGATCAAAATCCATACCATATCCTACAACAAATTCATTTTCTACTTCGAAACCAATATAATCTGCATAAGCATTCGCAACACGTCTGCTTGGCTTATCCAATAGGGTTACAATCTTCACACTTGCTGCCCCTTTATGTAACAACGTTTCTACGACAGTTTCAATTGTTTTGCCCGTATCAACGATGTCTTCTACCAATAAAATGTCAAATCCCTTGATGGATGTATCTAAATCTTTAAGGATTTTAATATCACCTTGTGATTCTGTACCAGCATAGCTTTGTACATCCATGAAGTCATATTGCACATCTAAATCTATGTGTTTGATTAATTCTGCTAAAAATGGCACTGAGCCACGCAATAGTCCTACCAACAACATTGGATTCTCATTGTTTCTATAATCCTCTGTAATTTGTTCACCTATTTCCTTTGTTCTTTTGATAATTTCTTCTTCAGAAAATAGTACTTTTTTAATATCATTTTGTTCCCACATAGACTGCACCTCACATTTCTATATATTGTACCACATTGAAATTAGGCTTTATAGAGTAATGCGTCACATTACAGCCTAAACCTGGCACTAAAATCACTTCATTATCCTTATTACAAACAATAGGCCAAATATCCCTTTTATATAATGGAATCTTTCTATCAATAAAGAATCGATTCACTTTCTTTGTGCCAAATCGCATGTTAATACTATCCCCTTTTTGAAAACTTCGAATCGTTAGAGGGAAATCATCTTCGGTAACACTTACCGCATTTATGCCTTCTTTTCCTTCTTCAATCAAATATCCTACATATTTTCCTATTTTTAAATCTGAAATTGATGCATATGTATCACAAAATGGCGAAATTTCTTCATATAAGAAGAATGATTGATTATCTTGGACAATATATTGATTTCCTACAGGAATTTTAAAATCATTTTTAGATAAAAGGATTTGGTCAATATCTTTTCTTTCCGCAAATGACATATGTTTTATATCTTTACACAATTCAAAAAGTAATGTGAATCGATCTTCTTTATCTAATTTACGATACATTTCAATCGCAATCTTTTTTTGTTGGACATATGCATCAATACGACAAAGTCTTTCTTGCTTTACTGCATTTTTTTGTTTGATTTCATGCAATACCAAATCTCTTTCCGTTCTAGATAATTTCTCTACAATCTGGTGACGGATACGATTTCTTGTATATATATCTTCATTATTTGTGGCATCCACAAAGTAGTGAATTCCTTTTTCTTCACAATAAGAAACTAAGTCTTGTTTTGTATAAGAAAGTAATGGCCTTCTAACAACAATTCCTTCATATACACTATCTTCCTTTAAACCATAATATGCTGGTTCAATTCCTTTTTCTTCTTGCATGAAATATGTTTCTAATAAGTCATCTTCATGATGTCCTAAAAGAAGTCCTGCATATCCATTTTCTTCTATACATGCTTTAAAAAAGTCATAGCGCCACTTTCTCGCAGCAGCTTCAAAATTTCCATTATATGTAAAAGGATCATTTTTCACATGACAAACCACATGATGTTTTCCACAAAAATCACGTACATATTGTTCTTCATCTTCTGCTTGTTGGCGAACATGATAATTCACAAATGCCACAGCTACAGACATATTCTTTTCTAAACACATAGAAAGAAGTGCCATTGAATCTGGCCCTCCAGAAACACCAATCAACCATGTTTTTGCGTCTTTTTGCATAGAAACATATTACCACACTATATCAGAATATGATGGATATGCTCTTATTCCTCAATGTTTGGTGTTGTTAATATTTCTTGTATTCTTTCTTTGATACTTTTAAATAGAGCACTTCGAATCGATATGCTAGTTGTTATATCAATGACTCTTGCAGTATTGATAAATCTAAAATCATTTAAGAATAATACAGATGGTTTCACTAACTTATGTATTTTCCCAATTCGCATTAGATTCTTTTTCCCATTTGGATTATCTTTTGCGTCATAGGCTTTCGCATATGTTATTTCATTACTAGTCATTGGAATCACTAAAGCTTTTTTATGATATACCGCTAGAATTAAGCCAAAGTGTTGATATCCCATTTCATTTAAATATGATTGGCCAAAGTCTATAAAACAGATATCTCCTGGTTTTACTTTTAAGCCAATTTCTTCCCCACTACCATAATGGCTACGGATTACCCAATTGGCTTCTGATATCAAATTCTTCTCATAGTTTTGGCGCATGATATTTAAATACACTTCATTTTTCGCTTGAATATAATTTTGCCACTGATTTTTCGTACACATAATAAAAACTCCTTTATAGTCTTATTAACTAAATAAAGAAGTTTCCCTCACTTTTTTAAAAAAAGTATACAAATGCATTTAAGAAAGACCCTGCCAAGTATGCCAATCCCAATGCCAATAGGACATATAATACCTGCGCTTGTTTCACATGGTCTTTTCGTAAAAACTTTTCATAATTTAGAGCGCTTAGTCCATATATACTCATTAGAAAACAGATGATATATAGGCTAGCACGCAATATAAAGTGCATAATTTCCATGCATTCATCATATGCCAATTATCCATAACTTTGCAAGGTGGTGGTATACTTAAAGCAATGAAAGTATTACTCACACCACTTATTACAAACCCAAATTCTGATGCAAGTTATTTTCTCACAAGAAATCTAGCATCACTTTTTGCACAAGCCAACTATGCATGTGCAATCAGTGCCCCAAAAGAGAATCATTTTCATCATGGCTCTCTTTATCCTTGCACACCTATTACTAAACCATTATTCTTACACACAACCTCCCAAAGAAGTTATGAGGAACATTTATATTCTTTAGGTGCCTTACAAGAAAATACATTAAAAAAAGATGTTGATCACTTACTATCTGTATGTGATGAATATAAGCCAGATGTAATTGTGACAATTGATCGCATTGCGGCACTTATTGTGTCAAAGATAAAACATATTCCATGTTATGCATTTGTGAATCATGCAATTTATACATATACAAGTTTTGATAGTCGTACATTACAAGGTGTTAATGCGACACTTTCTTCTTATCATCTTGAACAAGTATTTAATCTAAAGAGTTTATATATCTCTTGTGCAAAACGTTTTGCGTTTGGCCCAATTGAAACACAACCACTTGCGGATGATTGGGATATTGTAAGAATTGGTGTTTCTAGTATTTATCCACGCCAAAAAGAAAATCCACAAGGTGTTTATATTCACTTTCAAGATATCGATTTGTCGCAAAGAAAACTTCAAAAGATTGTGCGAGAAGCTTTCTTAGGTTCAAAAGAAAATATTATTGCATATATCAAAGGAACGTATTCTTCAAAAGAGGAAAATATTACATTCTCTAGTAGCCCAAAAGAAGTAGCGATTGAAAATGTGAAAGTATGTATTCATGATGGAAATGCATATCTGTTTAACCAATGTCTAGCTCTTGGTATTCCACAATTAATCATCGCAAATCATGGCTATCTTAGAAATCATGAAGGTTTAATCAGTCAACGCAATCGCTTTGGCTTATGTCTATATGAAGATGAATTTGATATGGCATCTCTATATGAAGTATATCGACGCTTGTGTGCAGATTCTGTATATAAAAGAAATGCGATGATTATGCAAGCTAATACATTACAATATGGAGATCTAACAAAGATACTATATTATCTATAATTTATAAAAGAAAAAGGAATTCTCATTCAAATGGGAATTCCTTTGTTAGATTTAAGACTTCTTGTTTTACTCTTTGTTTTACACTTTCATCATCTTTATGTTTTAACACTTCTGCTATCCATTTACCAATTTGGATAAATTCTTTTTCTGTATAGCCCTTTGTGGTCATAGCTGCTGTACCTATGCGAATACCAGATGTGATGCTTGCTTTTTGCGTATCATTTGGAATGGCGTTTTTATTTACAGTTATATTCACTGCATCTAATGCCTCTTCTGCATCTTTACCTGTAAT
>CACXEN010000179.1 GCA_902766675.1 uncultured Erysipelotrichaceae bacterium | reverse complement strand
GGGGAAAAAGGCTTTCAAGCAAGTATCAATACATTAAAAAAAGCAGGCTATACACATATAGATGAAAAATTATATGCGCATATGCGACATGAAACAATGCATGAAGACAATCGGGAAATGGTATTCGAAGATGTATACCAATGGATTGTTAAAAATATGCTTAAATAGGCGTATTTTACGTTGACTTTGCAAAACACTTTGCTATAATTTATAGGCATTGCAAGTGAGGGCTATCATGAAATGGACAAGAGCAGAATTGATGCGTAATGCACAAAATATAAACTTCTCACAAGATATAGAAATTGATGACGCATTATTTGCGGGAAATTCTGGAATACTTGGTGTAGAAGATGTCCATGTCGAAGGAAGTGGTTACTTGGATGATAATAACGACGTCTTTTATGTAAATATGAAAATAGATGGCGTTATGATTTGTCCAGATGCAATTACTTTTGATGAAATTGAAGTTCCATTTGAAACTGAAGCACAAGAAACATATTCGTTTGTGGATACAGATGAAGATGGTGCTAGAATCGTAGAGAATGATGAAGTAGATCTACTACCAGCAATTGTGGATGAGATTATACTTGAAGTACCTCTACAAATTACACTTGCTAGTGAGGATGAATATCCAGAAGGCGATGGTTGGAAAGTATATAGCGAAGAAGACTATCAAAAAATGCAAGAAGATAAAATAGATCCTCGTTTAGCAAAATTAAAAGAATTCAAAGAAGAATAGTAGGAGGTGGATGACATGGCAGTTCAACAAAGAAGAAATTCCAGCACAAGAAGAGATAAGAGAAGAACGCATTATAAATTAGCTGCACCAGCACTAGTAAAGTGTCCTGTATGTGGTGAAATGAAGCGTCCTCATCATGCTTGCCCAAGTTGCGGTAAAGTCGGAAACGAATCTACTTCTAAATAAGGAAAAACAAAGAAATATATCAAAATTACAGCTGATTAGCGAAAGTGGCGAATCAGCTGTTTTTTTATGCAAAAATACCAAAAATGCTTGCTATTTAGCATAAAAGTGGTAACATTGTGGTAGAAAGTGGAGGAAAGTGGGGAATATGACGATGTTCATTGGTCAATATCAACACAACCTAGATACCAAGAACAGGCTGATTATTCCGGTTAAATTCCGTGAAGGGCTTGGAGACTCTTTTGTTGTAACGAAAGGGTTAGATGGATGCTTAACTATCTACACGCTCTCTGATTGGGAGAAAATGTTAGAAAAGCTGTCGCAAATCCCAGCTACCAAAAAAGAGGCACGGCAATATTTACGTACCCTCACTTCTAATGCGATTGAGTGCACATTGGACAATCAAGGAAGAATCCAATTGTCACAAACACTTATTGCCGAAGCAAATATGAAGAAGAGCTGTATCGTTATCGGTGTTGCAAGCCACGTCGAGATCTGGCCAGAAGAACACTGGAATGAATACGAAGACGAAGCTGCACAATCCTTCGAAGATATTGCAGAAGAACTCACAGAATATTTGTAAGACATGGAACATAAAAGTGTATTGCTTGAAGAAACCATTGCTAACTTAGATATCAAACCAGATGGGATATATGTAGATGGCACATTGGGTAGAGCAGGGCACGCAAAAGCATTGATCTCGAAGTTAACAAGTGGACATCTATATGCATTCGATAAGGATGAAAAAGCGATTGAAGAATCGAAAGAAGTCCTAAAGGATGTATTAGACAAAATTACCTTCATACATTCTGACTTTTCCAATATGCAACAAGAGTTGATGCAATTAGGTATCACAGAAGTTGATGGAATCATGTTGGATTTAGGGGTGAGTTCGCCTCAATTCGATGATCCAGAAAGAGGATTTAGCTATCGCTATGATGCAAGGCTGGATATGCGTATGGATCAAAGTCAGGCATTAGATGCATATGAAATTGTTAACACATATGACAAAGATTCTTTAATCACTATATTCAAACAATATGGTGAGGAAAGATATGCTAGCTCAATTGCTAGTGCAATTGTAAAAGCAAGAAATGAAAAACCGATTGAAACCACATTTACGTTGGTGGATATCATTAAAAGCGCGATGCCTCAAAAAGAATTAAATAAAAAAGGGCATCCAGCAAAGAAATGCTTCCAAGCATTACGTATTGCGGTCAATGATGAACTGTCATCATTAGAAAATGGAATTGAAGCGAGCATAGAGCTTCTTAAGACGAATGGACGTCTTGCCATAATTACATTCCATTCTTTAGAAGACAGGATCGTCAAGACTATATTTAAAAAGTATTCCTCTGCTCCATTTGTTGAGCCAAAACTTCCATTGCTGGCTTCACAAATGGAGCAGGCCTCCTTCCAATTGGTGAATAAAAAACCAATTATCGCAAGTGAGGATGAACTAAATGAAAATAACAGAGCGCACAGTGCAAAACTGCGCGTGATTGAAAGGATTAAATAGTAACATGGCACGTATAGTAGTAAAAAAAGTAAAACAAAAAAGACGTTCACATTCGATTCATTTATTGCATTTAGCAATAGTTGTTTTTGCATGTTCTGCTTTTTTATTCTTATGTTCTTCTTTATTCTTAAGAACATATAACAATAGCTTAAGTGCACGTGTACAAGAAATTAAACAAGAGATTGCAACAATTGAAACACAAAATGATTCTTTAGAAGTTGAAATCTCTAAATTAGTATCTGTCGATCGTATTGATGAAATTGCCGCAAATGGTGGTTTATCTAGAAATCAAAACAACATAGTCCGCATTGACAATCAAACAAGTGGTGAAGGGGACTAGAATATGGTACGCAAGAGAAAGCGTAACCATACAATTAGAGAAATATCACTCGTGACATTAGGGGCATGTGTTCTTTTAGCTTCTAATGTTTTTTATGTGACAATTGGCAAAATGCATTTTCGTAGTGGAACAGACTTATCACCATATATTGATAGTGCCAATGTAATTACGGAAACAACAAAAGCATTGCGTGGAAATATTTATGACAGCAATAATAACATCATTGCCCAAGATTCTAGAACCTATAATATTTTTTGTATTTTAGATAAATCACGTCCAGCAATTGATGGAGAAGTCGCATATGTACAAGATAAAGAAACGACTGCAGAAGTATTATCGAAATGTTTACGTATGGACTATGAAACAGTTATGGAATATTTAAACCAAGATGTTTATCAAACAGAATTAGGTGTATATGGTAGACAAATAAGTAAAAGCGTAAAAGATGAAATAGAAAGCTATAATCTTCCAGGTATTGAATTTACAGATTCTGTACAACGTGTATATCCAATTGGACAATTCTCTTCGAATTTAATTGGATATGCCCAATCCGATGAATCAGGTACAACTGTAGGACAGATGGGCTTGGAATTATATTTAGATAGTTATTTACAAGGTCAAGATGGAAGTCGCACATATCAAGTAGATAAAGATGGATATGTACTTCCAGGTATGAAAGAAACAATTGTAAGTGCTACAAATGGGAACAATGTATATTTAACTTTGAATAGTGATATTCAAACTTCTTTAGAAGAAGCATTTAAACAAACAACAAAACTATTTGATGTAAAACGTGTTTGGGGTGGGGCAATGGAAATTAACACTGGTAAAGTCATTGCCTGGGGACAATATCCTACATTCAACCCAAATACATTGGAAAACATCCCAGACTATAATGACTTTGGATCACAACTTCCATATGAACCAGGTTCTACATTAAAATCATTTGTTTGGGCTGCAGCCATGAATGAAGGGAAATATAATGGCGATACATTAACAGATGGTAACGAATATTGTTTCTACTCAGATGGCAATAACAATCCAATTCGAACATATAGTGAAGATAACTATGGCTGTATTACAAATGCGTATGGGAATCGATATGGTCAAGTATCTTATGACTATGGTTTAGCAATGTCATTAAATACAGTAGCAGTTGCGATTCAAAATGAAGCAATTACACCTGCGACACATTTGGAATATATGAAAAAATTTGGATTCTTCCAAACGGTGGATACAGATGGTATTAATGATAACCCTGGTACATTAAACTTCACATGGCCAGGTGAAAAAGCTACATTATCTTATGGACACGGTTCCACTGTAACAATGTTACAAATGCTACAAGCATATAGTGCGATATGTGGTGATGGTAGAATGATAAAACCATATTTTGTGGATAGTATTCGTGATTACTATGATAGTAATAAAATTATTTATCAAGCAGAACCACAAGTCGTATCACAACCAATTACAGAAGAAACTGCCAAACAAATGCAAAGTCTTTTAAGTGATGTTGTGAATAAAGATGGAATGACCGGTATGTATTATCGTATTCCAGAATGTAAAGTATTAGGTAAAACTGGTACTACAGTCGTTGCCAGTGATGGTGGATATGAATCATCATCCACAAGTATCTATTCAGCAATGCTAGCATTACCAGCAGAAAAGCCACAAGTGATTCTTTATTATGCATTTGAAGCGAAAGAAGATAGAATGGCACACTATTATACAGAACCTGTGACTAGTGTATTGCGTAAAATTGCTTTAACATATGGTTTCACAAATAATGAATCCGATGGAGAAAATGAAGTGGCGAATGAACCAGTTTCTGATATCAAAACAAATGATATGCCAAATCTAATTAACCATACGGTTGATTATGCAAATAAAAAATTAGAAGGAACAGATGCGAATATCATCGTATTAGGAGATGGAGAAAGTGTCATAGATCAATTCCCGAAAGAAAATGGTACATTTATGACAGGGCAACGTATCTTCTTAATTACAGATAAAAGTGAATTTACAATGCCTGATTTAAAAGGTTGGACAAGAAAGGATGTCACAGGTTTGTGGGCAGTGACAGGAATTGGATTCCAATTAAAAGGTGAAGGTAAAGTTGTTTCACAAAGTATTCCACCAAATACCAAAGTTTCCCAAGGAAGCGAAATAGTAGTAGAGTTTGAATAGAAAGGGGGGGTATACGATGGAAATCAAATTAGTAATAGCATTTTTTGTAAGTTTAGCTTGCGTGATGATTAGTATGCCCTCATTCATCAAATATTTAAAGAAGCTAAGTTTAAGACAAAGCGTCAGTGAATATGCTTTGCCAGATGATCAAAAGAAAGAAGGCACCCCAATCATGGGTGGAATTCTATTTATTGTTGTGCCAGTAATTATGACAATATTATTGAATCAACAATTATTCTCTGACACAAAAGTGATTGTAGTCATTGTGACATTTATTGGGTATGGATGTATTGGATTTATTGATGACTATTTAATTGCGATAAAAAAAGATAATGAAGGATTAACACCAAAAAAGAAATTATTATTACAATTAATTCTAGCAATCATTTTCTTCCTCTTTTATCGCTCAAAAGCAGATTTATCCTTACATATCCCACTAACAGATATTTCGATTCCATTAGGATGGGGATATTTCTTCTTGATTGTATTTATGTTTGTAGGATCATCTAATGCATTAAATCTAACTGATGGTATGGATGGATTATCCTCTGGTACAACAATTATTGCGCTAATACCATTTATGATTCTTTTATTGATAAAAAAAGAAGTAAATCTAGCGATCTTTACGATTTCCTTGATTGCGTCTTTATTAGGATATCTTTATTACAATAAAAAACCTGCCCAGATTTTTATGGGAGATACTGGTGCTTTAGCATTAGGTGGTGTACTAGCAGCACTAGCAATGGTTTTAAAATGTGAATTAGCACTGATATTTATTGCTGGTATTCCAGTCATTGAAACATTATGTGTGATCATTCAAATTACAGCTGTTAAAACAATTGGAAAAAGGGTATTTAGTTATACGCCAATTCATTATGCATTCCGTATTAAGGGAATGCCTGAAACAAGCATCGTTATGATGTTTTGGATAGTAGAGGCGATATTAGCCGCAATTGGACTTTTCTTAGCATTGCATTAAGCAATGCTTTTTTCTTAACATTTTTGATTATTATGCCTGGTTTTTTGGTATAATATCAAGGCTGCCAGGAGGGAATGATGGTACAAGGACAATTCGATATTGATAATACCCATGTACAAATGACTTTGGTCTTAAAACTGCAACAGTTAAGAAGGGATGAATTACCTACATTAACATATGATCAGTTAGAAGATTATTTCATGTTGTATTTATGGAAAAACGGATGTCCTACTACTTTACATCGAGCAGCCAATGATATATTGAATACACCTGCAAGTGAAGTGGTGAAATTCTTGTCTCGTCGGGCTGTAATCGATGGGGCACATCAAAACTTAGAAGAATTTGAAGATATAATTGGAGGTTAGTGTTATGTCGAATAAACAAGAAATAAAAAAGGGTAATTTAGGAATATTCGGTATATTTGTTGTACTATTAGCTATTTTAGTAGGAACAACATTTAATACGATTAAAAATGGCCTAAACCTTGGTTTAGATTTGAAGGGTGGTTTTGAAATACTATATGAAGCTACACCTTTAAATGAAGGTGCAGAAGTTGACATGACTGTTGTAACAAACAGTATTTCGAAACGTGTCAATATTTTAGGTGTTAATGAACCACAAATCTTAGTTGAAGGAGATAACCGTGTACGTATTCAATTGGCAGGTGTTGATGATCCTGATTCAGCACGTGACATGATTGGTACAACAGCGAATCTAACCTTTAGAGATATCAATGACAATGAATTAGCTGATTCAAGTATCTTAGTTGAAGGTGGAGCATCACTAGCTTACCAAGATGGTAAACCAATTGTTTCACTGCAAATTAAAGACCAAGATAAATTTGGGGAGATCACTGGAAATATTTCTTCTATGGCAGATGGTCAAAATATCATGATCATTTGGTTAGATTATGAAGATGGTGATTCTTATCAAGCTGAATTAGAAAAAGTCGCGAAGGGTGAAGAACCAAAATATGTCAGTGCAGCATCTGTTAGAACACAAATTACAGGTAACTGTATTATTGAAGGTAATTTTACAGAAGCAGAAGCACGTACAATGGCAAACCTCATTAACTCTGGTTCTCTTCCAGTAAAATTAACGGAAATATCTTCCAATGTAGTTTCTGCGCAATATGGTGCAGATGCATTACATAAAACTGCTATAGCAGGTGCAATTGGTATCTTACTAGTTATGGCATTTATGATTTTCAAATATCGTATGCCTGGTTTAGTTGCAGCAATTATGTTGGTGTTCTATATTTGGGCAGTATTTGGTTTATATTCACTGATGGGTGCAGTATTTACATTATCGGGTATTGGTGCGCTAGTACTTGGTGTAGGTATGACTGTAGATGCCAATATTATTTCTTATGAAAGAATTCGTCAGGAATTATATAAAGGAAGAACAGTGCGTGCAGCTGTAGTAGAAGGTCAAAAAGTTTCCTTCTCTGCAATCTTCGATGCTCAATTAACAACACTTTTGGCTGCTGTTATTATGTATATTTGGGGAAATGGTGCAGTAAAAGGTTTTGCAACAATGTTAATTATCACTGTTGTTATGACATTGTTATTGAATGTTGCTGTATCACGTTGGTTACTAAGATTATTAGTGAATAGTGGTATTGCTGATAATAAACCAGAATGGTTTGGTGTAAAAGCAAATCAAATTCCAGATGTTTCAAAAGGAGAATCACAATTCTATACAGGCACAAATCAATTTGACTATATTGGAAAAGCAAAACTCTATATTCGTGTGGCTATTGCAATATTCGCTCTTACATTAGTGATTGGCTTAGTGAATGCATTTAGAGGAAATGGTTTCTTCAATTTAGGTATTGATTTCTCAGCTGGTTCAAAATTAACAATTGAAAATTCAAATAGTACAACTGAAGAAGTAGATACAGTACTAGCAGAATTAGGATATTCTGGATTTAGATATCAAATAGCGGATGATGGCACAATCTTTGCTACAACGAAGACAGTATTAGAGAAAGATGATATTGATAAAGTACAAGATACTTTTGCAAGTAAGTTTGGTGATGATACAGTCGTTACTGATAATGTCGTAACACCAGTTGTCGGAAAAGACTTAGTACGTAATGCAATTATTCTTACAATCGTTGCTTGGATTGCGATGATGATTTATGTCACAATTCGTTATGAATGGGATTATGCAGTTGGATGTATTGTTGCATTAGTGCATGATGTTATGATGACACTTGCATTATTTGGAATTGTAAGATCAGAAGTGAATACAGAATTAATATCTGTCTTACTAACAATTATTGGTTATTCTATCAATAACTCAATTGTCGTATTCGATAGAATTCGTGAAACGATTTCTAACTATAAAGGAAACATTTCTGCAGATAAATATAAAGCAATTGTGAATGAATCATTAGATAGCACAATTAAGATGTCACTCTATAGTTCTCTTACAACTTTATTACCAATGATTATGTTGTTGGTGATGGGTTCACGTTCTATCTTCACATTCATCTTCGCAATGCTAGTAGGTTTAATCTCTGGTACATTATCAAGTTTATTCATCGCTCCAAGTGTATGGGTATATGTACGTACACACTTCAATAAGAATTCAAAGAAAAAGACAAAGAAACATACAAAGAAAGAAGCTTTGGATGAATATACGATAAAAGGTATTAATGCATAAGAAACAG
>CACXEN010000178.1 GCA_902766675.1 uncultured Erysipelotrichaceae bacterium | reverse complement strand
CTCTCACAAAAACACCCTGTTTTTTCTTATCAACAGAGTGTTTTATCCGTTATTCTTTTCCTATTGCCTTTTCCTTGGAAACTGAGTTTCAAAAAAAAAGATGACTCTTTGGTATACAATAATTACATGGAACAAAATTCTTTATTTGATGATAGAGCCAAAACTGGACCACTTGCGGATAGAATGCGTCCTACTACATTAAAGGAATATATTGGCCAAAGTCATCTTCTAGCAGACGATAAAATACTCAAAAGAATGATTGATAGAGATGAAGTACAATCTATGATTTTTTGGGGTCCTCCAGGAACTGGAAAGACTACTCTTGCCCGAATCATAGCTCGCTATACAAATGCGCACTTCATTGTTTTTTCTGCAGTCACAAGTGGAATAAAGGAAATCAAAGAAGTAATGCATCATGCAGAAGAAGCACGCAAAATGGGCGAAAAAACCATTGTCTTTGTGGATGAGATTCATCGCTTCAACAAAGCCCAGCAAGATGCCTTTTTACCTTTCGTAGAAAAAGGTAGCATCATCCTTATTGGTGCTACAACAGAAAATCCATCTTTTGAGATTAATAACGCTCTACTGTCCCGCTGTAAAGTATTTACATTAAATGCATTAACCACCGATGATATCATCACTTTATTAAAGCGCGCATTACATGATACCCGTGGATTTGGCACATGGGATGTAGAAATTAGTGATGAGCATTTAGCATTAATTGCGAATTATAGTAATGGCGACGCAAGAAATGCATTGAATACATTAGAATTGGCTGTCATGAATGGACATGGTGATGGCATAAAAAGTGTTGTCACAAAAGAAATTATTGAACAGTGCATTCAAGGAAAAGCACTTCTATATGATAAAAATGGTGAAGAACACTATAACCTTATTAGTGCATTACATAAGTCAATGAGAAATAGTGATGTCGATGCCGCAATTTATTGGCTTGCTAGAATGTTAGAAGCTGGAGAAAATCCTTTATATGTAGCACGAAGAATTGTTCGTTTTGCCTCAGAAGATATTGGTATGGCTGATAGTCGTGCATTATCTATCGCAATAGACGCATATCAAGCATGTCAATTTATTGGGATGCCTGAATGTAGCGTTCATCTTACCCACGCTGTCACTTTCCTATCTCTTGCGCCAAAATCCAACGCATTAGAAGTTGCCTATATGCGTGCTGCTGAGGATGCGAAAAATATGTTAGATGAACCTGTCCCACTACATATTAGAAATGCCCCAACAAAGCTTATGAAAGAGTTGGATTATGGCAAAGATTACATGTATGCACATGATTATGAAGGTCATATTACCGCAATGCAATGTTTGCCTGATTCCTTACAAGGAAAAGAATACTATGTACCAAGTGATCAAGGCGTGGAACCTCGCGTCAAAGAAAGAAAAGATGAGATTAAAAGAATCAAAGAAAAATTACAGCAGAAGTGATTTCACTTCTGCTTACTTTTTATCTATGCGTAGAGGTTTCACCCTATCGATTGCGATTTTCGCAAGATATCCTGTAATAAAACCTGTAGGTATCGACATAATTAAGAAATATGGTAAGAAGGTTATCATCCAAGGTTGTTGGTAAAACATCATTACGACTAGTACTTGTCCACTAGAATGCGCTATCGCACTCATAACAGAAGAGAATATTACACTCGATTTGATTTTATACATCAACAGTAGGATTATCGTAGACAAAACCACTCCACCAAGCGAAATCCAAAATGTACTTCCTAAAAATCTGCCACTGATTAAATTGCCTATAATAACACGCATACCATTTACAGCTATCATTTCTTTCGGGCCTAATATCATTAATGCAAGTAAGGCAATAATATTTGCTAGGCCAACACGAAATACACCCATGATAGGTGGAATGAGTGCTGTTTCTAAAAGATTTAAGGCAATTGCCATCGCAGATAGTAATGCCAAATATGTAAAACGACGATTCTTATTTATACTCACGGTTGTATCTCCATATTATCTATCGTTTTCTTTTCCGCAATCACAATATCATTTGGTACACATGTAATAGGAATACCAATTGTGTCTGTATTATGCCATCCCATTTGTTCACAAACATGATTTGGACATTCTACTTCTAATACACGCCATGATTGATCTTTTACTTCAATCACCATTTCTCCAATATCACCTTTGACTGTATATGTATCATCAATACCACTGTCAAAATATAGAACTACTTTATTATGGTGAATTACACCAATCCACTCTCCCTTAGCTTCACCTAAAGAGCCATCATCTAAGCCATTTCTTTTATTTAAAAATAATAATGTGCCTATAGCTACCAATAATATAATTCCAATCACTAAAACTTCTTTTTTCTTCATACCGATAGATTATAACATGTAAAAGGGCAAAGATTACTCTTTACCCTTTGATTAATAAATCAATTGCATGAAGATATCCTTGTAATCCTTCCCCTTTTATCTGTGCGATACAATATGGTGCACTATAGGAAATCTTACGGAAATCTTCTCTTTCTTCAATATTGCTGATATGTACTTCAACAACAGGAATTGGCGCAATTGCGCTGATTGCATCAGCGATTGCGATACTAGTATGCGTATATGCGCCTGGATTGATCACAATGCCATCCATCTTCTCAAAATAGGCTTGTTGAATCCAATCTACTAAATCACCTTCATGATTTGATTGCTCACAAATGACTTCGACATTATTTTCCTTACAATGCTTTTCAATCATTTGAATTAATGATTCAAAACTTTCTTCTCCATATACGTTTTTTTCACGTATACCAACCATATTTAGATTTGGTCCATTTAATACTAATATTTTCATCGTGGCACCTTCTTATCAAAAGCTTTTCTTCTTTCTGTTGATGTGATGAGTTTTTCTTTCATCCCTTCATAATCTTCATTTTCTAACATTTCTTTAAATGCTTGCATTTCATTAGTGAAGTTATCAATTTCATGAATTAGATTATCTTTATTTAACACAAATAATTCAGGCCATAATGCTTCATTAATTCTTGCAATTCTAGTCAAGTCTCTAAAACTATCTCCGGTATATTCAGCTAAATGACTATTATCACTCGTGTTCATTAATGATACCGCAATGACGTGTGTTAATTGTGATAAGAAGCCAATCATCTCATCATGCTCTTTCGCATCCAACTCTGTCACATTCGCAAATTTTAATACTTTCGCTAAATCTCTTGCAACACTTAAACCCTTTTCCGTGTTTTTTTCTGTTGGCACAATAATATAGTTTGCGACTTCAAATAGATGTGGATCCGCATATTGAATACCTCTAAATTCTCTACCCGCCATAGGATGGCAAGAAATGAATTCCACATCTTCTCTTAATACTTCTCCAATTTGTTGGATGACTTCTCTTTTAATACCTGTCACATCTGTTAATACACTACCTGGTTTTAATAAATGTTGATTTTCTTTTACCCATTCGATAAAAACATTTGGATATAAAGCAGATATGACAATATCACTATCTTTTACTAGATTGACATCATCCCCACCTTCCACAATCCAATTGTATTGTTTCGCAAATTCAATTGCGGATGGATCAATATCAATGCCTGTTACTTTATATCCTGCGTTGAATAACCCTTTGGCATAACTACCTCCCAAAAGTCCTAATCCTACAATTGTTATTTTAGATCCTCTAGATATCATATGTTATATCAACTCCTGTCTTTTCTAAATCCTGAAAGAAATCTGGATAACTTTTTGAAACTGCTTCTGTGCCTTGTATGACATTCTTTTTTGTATTTGATGAAAGTAATATGCTTAATGCCATCACAATGCGATGATCGTTATGTCCATCGAATATCCCATTTTCACATTCGATTTGTTTACCAGTGATTTCTACTTCATTATCGCTGATTTCCATAAAACAACCTATTTTATTTAATTCATCAGCCATCGCTTGTATACGATCACTTTCTTTGATACGAAGTCTCTCTGTATTAATGAATTTTGTTTTCCCTTCAATTTGTGAAGCTAATGCGAATAGTATTGGACCTAAATCTGGACAATCTTTTAAATCTATTTCGCATGGTTTTAAAACATTTGGCTCAATGCGATATCCATTTCGCAATTCTATAACATCAGCTCCCATATCTCTTACAATTTTTAACATCACATGATCACCTTGTTTACTATGATGAGAAATATTAGAAATTGTAATAGGTATGTCATTTAATAAACTATATGCAATAAAGAAAGCTGCTTGTGAATCATCCGCTTCCATTTCTGCTTCAAATGGCACATAGGATTGATTGCCCGGAATATAGATCATATTATCTTTCCATTCAATTTGAATACCTGCTTTTTTTAATACATCGATTGTTAAAAAGATATAGGACGCAGATTCAATTGGTGGCACTAATTCTATCGTACTTTTGGAAGATAATAATGGTAGTGTAAATAATAATCCACTGATAAATTGAGAAGAAATATTTCCTTGTACTTTATAATTATCACCTGCTAATGCGCCTTCGATAATCAGATTGTCTGTATCTTTTTCAAATCGTAGACCATTTGCGTTAAATATTTCTTCATATACACTTTGTGGTCTTTCTAGTAATCTTTTTTTACCTGTAAAGACAACTTCTTTTTTCGTTAGTGAAAAAATAGGAATGAGAAAACGAAGTGTACTTCCTGATTCATTGCAGTCCACAACTTCTAAATCATATCGAAAATCTTTTCCAACACCTTGGACAATCAATGTGTCATCTTTCATTTCAAATGTTGCACCTAAATGCATTAATGCATTTTTTGTAGCGATAGTATCTTCGTTATCTTTATAATGCAATAACTTAGATGTCCCACTTGCTAAAGATGCCGCAATCAAATGACGATGCATCATCGATTTACTTGGTGGTATTTGAATAGATATTTCTTTCGGTTTTCCTTTTCCTATTTCAACTCTCATTACAGATCTCTTCCTACTGCTTTTGCGACAACTCTTGCTTTTTCAATTAGTTGTTTGAATTTCTCTGGCTTTAATGATTGTGCACCATCTGACCATGCACATTCCGGTTGATCATGCACCTCAATAATTAAACCATCTGCTCCAGCTGCGATCGCTGCTAAAGACATTGGTTCAATCAATTTCCAATCCCCTGTTGCATGTGATGGATCAATAATGATTGGTAAATGTGTTTTCTCTTTGATGATTGGAATCACTGCCAAATCCATTGTATTTCTAGTATATTTTTCAAATGTACGAATTCCTCTTTCGCACATAATGACATTTGGATTCCCATTAGCCATGATATATTCTGCTGACATAATCCAATCTTCTATCGTTGCACTCATACCACGTTTTAATAGTACTGGTTTATTGATATGACCTACTGCTTTTAATAGATCGAAGTTTTGCATATTTCGTGCACCTATTTGCACAAGATCTACATTTTCCACAAACTCATCTACTTTATCAGCACTCATCACTTCACTTACAATTGGTAAGCCTGTTTCCTCTCTTGCATCCGCCATATCCAATAGACCTTGATATCCTAGGCCTTGGAATGAATATGGGGATGTACGTGGCTTATATGCACCACCACGTATCATATCGGCGCCACAATCTTTTACTTCTTTACCTATTCTGACGATTTGTTCTTTACTTTCTATAGAGCATGGTCCACCAATAATGACGATTTTTTCATTGCCACCTACTTTGACTCCGCCAACATTAACAATCGTATCTTCTGGATGAAACATACGATTCGCAAGTTTGTATGGCGCAGAAACACGCTGTACATTTTCTACCCATTCATTTGCTAATATATCTCTATCTGATATTTGCGATGTATCACCTACCAAACCAAAGACATTAAAGTTTGCACCTTGAATGATATTAACTTGGAGTCCTTTCTCTTCAAAGTTTTCATACAAACGATCAACTTCTTCTTGTGGTGCATTTTTCTTCAGTGTAATAATCATGCTACTTTTCCTTACCTTTCTTAATAATCTCATCAATTACTTCTGTAATCTTAGTGTTATTGCATACATGGATATCACTATATTTTTGATATAGAGGATATCTTTCTTCATATAGTCTATTTAAATCTTCTTTTGTGGAAGATAGTGGTCGACTATCACTTTCAAACAATAGATTTAAATCTCTATCTATCCACACAACAATTCCATTTGTGCTTAGATATTGCATCGTTGTGGCATCTTTGATAACTCCTCCACCACATGACACAACTGTATGTTTATACTCTCTAATTTCCTTTGCGATTTCTTTTTCATATTTGCGAAATTCTTCTTCGCCTTTTGTTTCAAAACATTCTTTTATGGATATACCCATTCGTTTTTCAATTTCTTGATCCATATCAACACAATTCATATGCAATCTATTCGCAAGCTCTTTTGCGATTGTTGATTTTCCCGATGTAGGCATACCAATCAAGATGATATTTTGTATTTCCTCTTTTAAGGTATATAAACAAGATTGAACTTTTTCTTCATCCACTTCAACATTTACGAATCTTTTATCCGCATGGGCAGCTTGTCTTACTAACATTTCAAAGCCCCCACATGTTTTTATACCTTTTGTTTTGGCTTCAAACATTAATTTTGTTTGAAGAGGATTCGCAATAACATCAATAAGTGCTTCTAAAGATGTATAACCATTTAATGTAATTGGTGCTTCATCCATATTAGGATACATTCCTACTGGTGTGGTATTTACAATTACTTGATACATACTCTTATTTTTTTCTAATGCATCATATGTAATGCATTCACTAGCATTTCCTCTAGATACAACTTGTGGCATACCACCCATTTGTGTTATGGCATATTTACAAGCTTTACTAGCTCCACCACTTCCAAGTATCGCAACGTTTTTATCTTTTACATCAATATTATTTCTTACTAGCATTTCTTGAAAGCCATATACATCCGTATTATACGCAACCAATTTACCATTTTGATTCACTATGCAATTGGATGCACCAATTTCTTTTACTTCCTCTGATATTTCATCCACATAATCCAAGATGAATTCTTTATATGGAATTGTGACATTTACGCCATCAAAATCTTTCTTCTTAAGAAATGCGACTACCTCTTCTTCATCCAATTCATATAGCGCATATTCTTCATTTATCAATTGCTTATGGATTTGTGGGGAAATGCTATGACCTAGTGGTTTTCCAATTAATCCTAGTTTCACTTTCTTTCTCCTTGAAAATATAATGTGCCATAACGCGCAACTAATAAATCACATAATACAAGTGCGCACATAGAATCTACTACCACACGTGCTCTATGAATAATTGCTGGATCGTGTCTACCTTGAATGGATAATTCTACTTCTTCCATTGTTTCAAGATTTACACTTTTTTG
>CACXEN010000177.1 GCA_902766675.1 uncultured Erysipelotrichaceae bacterium | reverse complement strand
TGCGGGTGACAGGACTTGAACCTGCACGCCGTGAAGCAATAGATCCTAAATCTATCGTGTCTGCCAATTTCACCACACCCGCAAGCATTGAATATATTATCAGAAAAATGAGAGAAAGAAAAGGGGAAAAAGAAAAATACTAGTGTCCTAGTATTTCACTTGATACAACAAATCCTAAATAGTATGGGAATTGTTTGAGCCACCAAGGCCAATCATGTGCGACATCATCGCCCCAGAAGTCCACCCATGCAGGAATATCTTTGTATTGGAATAATTCTTTCATACGTGCAGCATCTTCTTGCATTGGATGTTCCCAATCACCTCTACCACATACAATAATAATTTGTCTTTGCCTATATAAATCAACATATGGGTGATCATTTGCCATACCATTGATGTAATCTACTGGTGAATTAGCATATACTAAATCATCGGAATAATCTTTGAAGAATAATTTAGCATCATATGCACCAGACATTGCGATACATCCTTGGAATAAATCTGGTCTTCGCAATAAGAAATTTAATGCATGGGTTCCACCCATAGAAGCTCCAGTTGTATAAATAAGAGAAGGTGAGGATCCACCATTCGCATTCGCATTGATTTCAAAGATTCTTGGGACTAATTCATCTGCGACATAATGGAAGTAAGCTTCTTGTTGTTCGATACGATTTCGATTATCCCAATCATCTACTCTTGACCATGAATTGATATCATTGGAATCACAACAGAATAATTGGAGTTGACCATTTTCAATAAAGTCTTTTGCTACTTCAACCATTCCTCTATCTTCGAAGTCAAAGAATCTACCATCTTGGCAAGGGAATACAAGCATTGGTTTTCCAGCATGTCCATATACTTTGAATTCCATATCACGATTTAAGTTAAAACTATATTCTTTATAATATTCGGTATGCATTATTTCTTTCCTGCTTTCTTCACCAATGTGTATTGAATAAACGCATTGACATCATCTAATGATTCAAAGCGTGCAATATAATAAGTGTTACCTAATGCAGTAGATAGAGCATCTGCCATTTCTCCTTGCATTACTAAATGTTTCTTATATTTCTTAAGTATTTTTTCTTCATTGTTTTTATATGTTTGACCGTTGCGTCTTCCAACATATACACAATGATATTTTTTATTTCTTAGAATAGGGGTAGCTGTACCCATAGCCATTTCCGCAAAGAGTCGATATACATCAATATCATCAGAATAATTCATCATATCTGGTGAATATCCACCTGGTGGACGCATATTTACTTCTAGTGCTACTAAATCACCTTTTTTTCCAAGTCCTTCTTTCTCTTTGTTGAGTCTAAAATACTCTGTATGGAAGAAGCGACCTTTGATATTAAACTTCTTAATTACATTCGTACCAATTTCATCTAGATCTTTTGGAATTTCTCTTTCACTGTAATACATGCATTCTTCTGCATTATTGACGATATCCATGATTGGATTAGGAAATACATGACTTGTTTTATAGATGATATTTCCTTGTTGGTCAACGATACCATCAAAAGAAACGATATAACCATCCACATATTCTTCCATGATATATTGCGTATCTAAAGTAATATCATAGAAATCTTTTAGATCAGACTCATTTTTAATTTTCCATGTGCCATTGGCACCCATGCCATTATCTGGTTTCACAATAACTGGATAGCCAACCATATCAACGAACTTTTTGCCTTCTTCATATGTTGTCACAAGATGATGTCTTGCGACAGTCGCACCTGCTTTTTTATAGAAGGCTTTCATATTAGATTTCTTACGGAAGCGATAAACATCTTCTTCTTTTTCACCAGTAGTGATATTGAAGTCAGTGCGTAGTTTCGCATCCTGTTCAAGCCAATATTCATTATTAGATTCTAACCAATCGATTTTTCCGTGTTTATGTGCAAACCATGCGACAGCACGATACATTGCGTCATAATTATGCATTGAATCTACTTGGTAGTATTCATCACAAGTTGCTTTTAGTTCTGGTTTTAATGTATCGTAGTTATCTTCTCCAACACAGAGAGATACTCCACCACATTCTTTCCATTTTTGCGGGAATTGGTAATAATTGTCAGGAAAAGTTGGGGATATAAAGACAAAGTTTTTAGACATATAACAACCCTCCTATTAGACAAATTTTATCACATGCATAAGATTTCACTAAATTTTCTTATTCTATTTATTGGATAAAATATATAATCAAATATGAGGTGATAGAGATGAGTCATTTAGAAGAATGTCGTAGTCAAATAGATGCATTAGATGAAAAGTTCGCAGCATTGTTTGAAGAACGTTTTCGCATTGTGAAAGAAATCATTGACTATAAGGTAGAAAACAGATTACCAATATTGGATGAAGGTAGGGAAAACGAAATAATCAAAAAAAATACTGACAGAATAGAAGACGAGGATTTACGTCGTTATTTCCGTGCAGTATATCAATATATGATTGAAGTATCTCGAGAATACCAAGAAGAAGTATTAAGCGAGAAGTAAATCTTGTATTACCCGTGAAGCCAACAATAAACCTGCAGCAGGTGGCACAAAGGCACTAGAGGAAGGAATCACTCTTTTCTCAATTGCTTCATCAGGTTGAAATAATGGCTTTGCGGGTTTTTCTGTACTTGTTACTACAAGAAGATGAGGGATATTTCTATCTCTTAATTCTTTGCGCATAATTCTTGCAAGAGGATCACCACTTGTTTGAAATATATCTGTAACAATTAATTGGCTTGGATCTAAACGATTACCACATCCCATAGCTGAAATGATTGGGATATGTAAATGTGTTGCTTGCTCGATTAGAAATAACTTAGCTGTAACACTATCAATGGCATCGATAATATAATCATAATTTCCTAAAGATATTTCATTAGCAGTTTCTTGACTATAAAAAATAGGGTAGGTGTTTACCATGATATTTGGATTGATATCCAGGATTCGATCTTTCATGACATCTACTTTTTTCTTGCCAATCGTACTATGTAAAGCAACAATTTGGCGATTGATATTTGTAAGAGATACTGTGTCATGATCAACGATGTCAATTTGTCCGATATTACTTCTAGCAAGAGCTTCAATAGCATTACCACCAACTCCACCAACACCGAAAACAACTACTTTTTTATCTTGTAGTTTTTTAATAGCATCACTGCCTACTAACATTTCTAATCTTGTATATTCGTTTGTCATATTTCTATTGTATATACAAAAACAAATGAATGAGGATTCATTTGTTGATGTATTCTTTTAATTTTTCATAAGTTTCATCTGAGAGATCATGTTCTATTTTACATGCATCATCCTCAGCGGTTTCTGGATTTACACCGATGGATTCAAAAAAGCGAGTAAGTGTACGATGTCTTTCGTAAATTCTTTCAGCTATTTTTCTTCCAGGAGATAATAAATGTAATTCACCAGTTTTTTCCATTGAGATGTAGCCATTTTCTCTTAACTTTTTCATCGCAATGGAAACACTTGCCTTGGAATATCCTAATTCTTCAGCAATATCAATGGAATGAACTACACCTTTCTTTTCTTGAATCATTAAAATAGCTTCTAAATAGTCTTCAGCAGATTCATAAATGGATAATGACATTAAAATCCCCCCACTTCTAAAAGCATTGTACGATGAAAAATAGGAAAAATAAAGCGATTTACCCAAAGTTCATGTACAATATTGGTATGAAAAAAATACTTTTATATAACATTGATTTAGAGACAACGAATACGATAAAAGATATCGCAAATAAAAGAGAAATAGCAGTTGTTTTACTGGACGATAATTGTTTACATGTCCCATTAAAAGACCTCTTTTTAATAGAGGAAGATGCAGTAGGTGCAGGATGTTCCTTTGAAAATGAATATATGATGATGCAAGAAATATCACATGAAGAACTTGTGGCAATCGTAAAAGAAATTCATGCAAGGGGAATAGAGTTTGAAGCAATTAAAATTATGCGTACAGAAACCAATGCCAATTGGCCATTAAGTGCATTATTAGAAGAAACGAGTAAGGAACATGAAGTAATGCAAAAAGTATTTATTCTTCAACAAACATTACAATCATGCAATGATATCAAATTAGATGAATTAGAAGAAGAAAATGCCAATCAATTAAAACAAGCAATGGTAGATGCATATTTATATTTACAAGCAGGACAATTTGAAAAAGATACTGCAGAGGAAAAATCAAAGAATTTGATGGAGGCATTACGCCATGCAACAAGGGTGGTGCACTAATGAATAATAAGCTTTGGATTATTGGTGGTGCTAATGTAGATATATGTGGTACTGCCCAAGATGAAATCATTGAAAAGGATTCCAATATTGGTCATATTGGCATTCAATTTGGTGGGGTTGGAAGAAATGTTGCGGAGATATGTGCACGTTTAGGAGTGGATGTAAGTTTTGTGACATGTTTTTCTAGTGATGCCAATGGCAAACTATTACAAGAAGATTGTAAGAATAAAGGCATTGATATCAGTCATTCTATTGTCAGTGATAAATATCCAAGTTCGATGTATCTTGCCATATTAGATAAAGACGGTGATATGCATGTTGGAATGAATGATATGCGTATATTAAATGAAATAGATGAGTCATTAATTGAATCTATTTTTCAAAATATTAATCCAGAAGATATGTTAATGATTGATGGCAATTTATCAGATAGTCTTGTGTCATATATTAGTAAACATAAACCATGTATGATTGCCTCTGATCCAGTCAGTGTAGCTAAATGTAAAAATTTAGATGGTATTTTAAATCAATTAGATATCTTTAAACCAAATGCATATGAGGCATATGAATATACAGGAATAAAAATTACAGATCCAGAAAGTGCAAGAGAGAATTTAGTTTACTTCTTAAATAGAGGTGTAAAAGAGGTTATAATTTCTTTGGCAAATCATGGAGTTCTTTTTGGGACACAAGATGAGTTGTTGTGGTTAACGCATCGCCAAATCCATTTGGAAAATGCGACTGGAGGAGGAGACAATTTCTTAGGCGCATATATCACACAAAGACTTCGTGGTGTGCGGCCAAAAGATGCATTATATTTCGCAATTACAGCTGCAGTTAGCGCAATTGAAAGAAGTGCTGAAGATAGAAAAACACTTTCAACAGAAGTAATTGAAAGTATGATAGAAGCAATGGAAATAAAGGAGTTAGTATTATGAAAATCAAAGTTAATCCAGAAGTACAAAAGGCATTAGATGAAGGAAGACCAGTAGTGGCATTAGAATCTACAATTATTTCTCATGGTATGCCATATCCACAAAACGTTGAAACTGCTTTACAAGTAGAAAATATAGTACGTGAAAATGGCGGCGTACCTGCAACAATCGGTATTATTGATGGGGTAGGAGTTGTTGGTATGACACCTGAGGAAATTGAAGAATTTGGAAAAAAGGGACAAGAGATTCCAAAAGTTTCCAGACGTGATTTACCAATGATTATGGCAAGTGGTTCTTGGGGTGCAACAACAGTTGCGACAACAATGATACTTGCAAATCTAGGTGGTGTAGAATTCTTTGTGACAGGTGGCATTGGTGGTGTACACCGTGGGGCCGAACAAACAATGGACATTTCTGCAGATTTAGAAGAATTATCACGCACAAATGTAACAGTTATATGTGCAGGCGCAAAAGCTATTCTAGATTTACCTAAAACATTAGAAGTCCTCGAAACAAAAGGTGTACCAGTATTAGG
>CACXEN010000176.1 GCA_902766675.1 uncultured Erysipelotrichaceae bacterium | reverse complement strand
GTATTGCAATGTGCTTTTAATAATACTTTAGAAGTTCCAGTTAATACTAAGGAGAACGCAAATACAAAAGCAGTAAAGTTTAATAACTTTAGTTTTTTTCTTTTTTGTGTGTCAGTCATATATCGATCTCCTTTTCTTTGCATGTTTATCATATTGGTCTAAATAGGTAGAAATCATGCGCTCTAAAGCGGCAGTTTTCGTACGCGCTTCTTTTTTACAATAGGACTCAAAGCGCTGATAAACATTTCGTTCAATCTTGAGATTGATATATTTTCCATCTTTTCTTTCTCTAGGCATACATTGACTTCTATACTGGCAAATTATAATTGAAAAAGGTTGATTAATCAACAAAAATCAACCTTTTTCATTTTAAAACATTATGTTAAAAAATTAACAAAAATATGTTACATTTAATACAAGAGTAATAACCGTTAAGTTATACACCATGCAAAGGAGCAGTATATTTATGACGAGACAAAGAGATTATTTTTCATTTGAATCCATTCGCGACAGAAATGGAGAAGTTGTGTGCTATCACGTCACAATGATTGGGACAATTGAAGATGATGGTGTCGCAAGAATCCGTAATGACTTAGGTGAAAACGAAGACAAGAAAATGGGATTTGGTAGATTAACAATTCGCGGATGTAATAAAAAAATTCAAGTATTGTTAAATGAAACAAATAGCAGAGTATACTACCATTCCTATACGCCAGAAGAGGGGCCAGTGGATATCATTAGCTTCGCAGCGAAAGATTGGCGTGCAGATGAGGTTTATAAATTTGAAAGTGGCGATAGAGTATTGTTAGAAGGACGCGCATATGTAAGAGATAATGCAGTGCGTGATGAAGAAGATCCTGAAAAAATTATTCGTTTGCCAGAAGTATCTGTAACTGTAACTGGCACATTTGTATTAGGAAAAAAGAGAAGACAATTCAGAAACTTAGTACCACAAGAAACACCAATTATGTATTATGAATCGGAAGAAGTAGAAGAAGAAAATGATGATGAATCTTCTTATGTACCAAGTGATGATACAGGTAGTGAAGAAACATCTGACGAAATAAGATTAGTATTATAAATAATCCTTCGGGATTATTTTTTTTATTGAAGAGACTTATTATAAAAAAATCGGTATACTTAATACTATAAATGCATACAATTTATGTATATTAGATTGTATAGATATAAAAATATTTGTGGAGAAGAGTAAATGAAAAAATTATTTATATTACTATTGGCATTTGTATTACTTGCTTGTGGCTCTAATCAGTTGGCAGATATGCATGAATATGAAGGCTTTGATGATCAAAATCATGTGTTTATTGAGACAAGTATGAAAGAAGTTGATCAAAAAATAGGGAAAAATGAAACATTTGCGGTTTACTTTGGATTCGCAAAGTGTCCTTGGTGTATTGAGGCAGTCCCAATTCTCAATGAAGTTGCGAAAGAAAATGATGCTTCTGTATATTATGTAAACACAAGAAAAGATGCTTCTTGGCAAAGTAATATTGATATTGATGACTATGATTTATTTGTAAAAGATTTTGGGGAATATGTCCCATATGATGAAAATGGTATCAAGCACTTATATACACCACATGTATTCTTTATCAAAGATGGTAAAGTGGTATATGAGCACTCCTATACAGTAGAAGATCATGACGCTACACAGCGAGAAATGACGGAAGAAGAAAAGGCAATATTAAAAGAGTATTACACTGAAGGTTTTCAAAACCTAGAGTGAAATACTCTTTTTTTCTTTCTCTTATTAATCTGCTAATTTTGCGGCAGTATTTAGTGCAACTTCCATCATCTTAACGAAGCGAAGTCTTCTTTCTTCATGTGTTGTTTCTTCATGTGTAACGAAACTATCAGAGATTGTTAGAATACAAGCTGCTCGTTTTCCTAATACTTTTGCATTAGAGAATAAACCAAAGCTTTCCATTTCTACTGCGACACATTTCTTTTCACCAACTACAGTTTTTTGGTAATCACTGCTTTCACGATAGAAGACATCAGAACTATGTACTCTACCTTCACGAATTTCAATACCTAATTCTTCTGCAGTTTCTTTGATCACTTGATTCAATTCTTCACTTGGATATGTAACATCTTCTTCATATCCACATTGTGTTTTCGCAAATGAAGATTCAGAATATGCAGAATCAGCTAGAACTAAGTCATAGATGTGGAAGTCTTCAACGTAAGAGCCTGCACTACCAATACGAATGATATTTTCTACATCATAGAATTTGAATAATTCATAGGAATAGATACCAATACTAGGGATACCCATACCACTTGCCATAACTGTGACTGGCTTTCCTTTGAATGTTCCAGTATATCCACCGATACCACGTACATCATTAACTAGTTCTACATTTTCTAAAAAACTTTCCGCAATGAATTTTGCACGTTGGGGATCGCCTGGCATTAAAACCGTTTTTGCGATTTGACCTTTTTCGGCACTATTATGTGGTGTTGCCATAATTATGATTTCCTCCTTAAAATAACTACATCTAGTATAGCATGTAAATGTGGTAGTATAGATAGGAAGAATAAGAAAGATATGTTTCATATATTAGTAGTAAATCCAGGTAGTACATCCACAAAAGTGGCTTATTATGAAGATAATCGTTGTGTTTTTGATACAGATGTATTTCATGATTCATCTATTTTAAAAACATTTCCAACGATCAATGACCAATTAGAATATCGTTTAGAAGTTGTATATGACTTTTTAAATAAACAGAATATTACACCAACATTTGACGCAATTGTCGCAAGAGGTGGTAGTTGTGTTCCTTTAAGAAGTGGTATTTATGAAGTCAATGAAAAGATGATTGAAGACACAAAAAATAATTGTGGGCATTTATATCATTCTTCGATGCTTGGTGTACAAATGGGAAAAGCTTTACAAGATAAATATAGCGGCATACTTCTTACCATTAATCCAACAGTCGTAGATGAATTACAAGATGTCGCACGTATTACAGGTTTAAAAGGGGTATATCGAAGAGCCATCAGCCATGCCTTAAATATTCATGCAATCGCAAAAGAATATTCAAGTGAAAGAAATAAAAAAGTAGAAGATTTAAAAATGATTGTTGGCCATATTGATGGTGGCATAACAATTGGTGCAATGGAACATGGAAAGTTAATTGATTGTAATGATGGTGGAGGTGGAGAAGGGCCATTTACACCAACAAGAATGGGGTCGCTTGCGATGACTGATGCCATTGATATATTAAAAGAAAAAAGTGAAGATGAATTACATTTATTAACATCTACCACTGGTGGCTTATCCAGCCATTTCGGGACGAGTAATTCTGATGCAATTCATCAATTAGTAGAAGAAAAAGATCCATATGCATGTTTAATATGGCAAGCAATGATTTATCAAATCAACAAACAAATTGGAGCGATGGCTACTGTATTACATGGAGAAGTAGATGCGATTGTATTATCTGGTGGTCTTTTAAGATTTGAAGATATTGTGGAAGGGATAAAGCATAGTTGTACATTTATTGCGCCAATTGTGATATATCCAAAAGAAAGAGAAATGAAAACGATGGCAGAAGCTGGATTGGCTGTTTTAGAAGGTAAAGAAAAAGCCAATATATATACAGGAGAGCCTGTATTTACTGGCTTTGATTTCTAATTTATTTCTTTACACCTTTACTACCACCACTTTGGTAGGTTTCTAATAAATCAGTATCGTAGGAGAAGGTCATTTTCGATCTTCTTCTTTCTCTTTCTAAGGCAATATCAATTAAGCGATCTAATAATTCTGTAAAGGATACACCTTTTTCAGTCCATAAATAATAGGCAAGGGATCCTGGAATTGTATTAATCTCATTGATATATACTTTTTTACTTTCTTTATCCATGATGAAGTCAATACGACATACACCACTAGCACCTAATACTTTAAATGTGTCTTTGGCTAATTTCTCAATGAGTTCACGTTCTAAATCACTTAATGGTGCTGGCACAATTCTAGCTGTGGATGCCATACCTTTGGAAGCACCACTTTTTGAACTTTTTGAGCCACCTTGGTATTTATTTTTGAAATCTAAGAAATCTGTATCATCGGAATGATTGACTTCTTCTAATACACTAGTTTCACAATTCACACCATCACCTAATACAGAGCAGTTAATTTCACGCATTGGTTTAATAACTTTTTCAGTGATAATCTTTTCATCATATTGTCTAGCATCTTCAAATGATGATAAATATTCTTCATCATTATTCGCAATGGAAATACCTACACTACTACCACATCTAGATGGCTTTAAGATAACTGGATAAATGAGTTTATGTACTTTTTCTAATATTTCATCTTTCTTTGTGTCGATATCACTTGCATAACACCAAAACCAATTGGTGATTGGTAAATCATTGTCATTTAGAATATGCTTTTGTAAGACTTTATCTTGGCCAACACTTGCGCCATAGATGTCACATCCTGCATATGGCACTTTTAACATTTCTAAATAACCTTGTATTGTGCCATCTTCACCATTTGTGCCATGCATAACAGGAATAACAACATCAATCGTGCCTAATTCTTTATTGCCAAATAGTTTGGTTTTGACAGGTTTGATAATAACTTTGTTGTTTTCTTTGACGATATCAATTTGGGTGCTATTTGCGATGACAGCATCTAATTTCTTTCCTGTAAAAAAGGAAATATCATGCATTCCTTCATCTGTAAATAGTCGTCTATCTTTTGCGACATAGATTGGAATGACATTATATTTATTTTTATCTAACGCTTCGATTGCTTGGTGAGCAGAAATGATAGATACTTCATGTTCTACAGATTCACCACCGAAAAATACTGCCACATTTAGTTTCATATTTGATACCTCAATTCCTATAGTATTATACCTAAAAATTACATAAATGTTCACTGTTTGTGTATACTAATAGTTGTAGAATTTGGAGGCACTTATGGAAAAGGTAGCGAAGTTTGAAAAGGTTAGTTTTGAAGAGTTCAAAAAAGATTGGTTAAAAGTAAATCCTTCATATCCAGATGAAGCACTACATTCCATTTATCATAGTATTAAATTACCAACACGTGGCACAATTGGAAGTGCTGGTTATGATTTCTTTGCGCCTACAGATATGGCAATTGAAGCAGGCACTGAATTATTAGTACCAACAGGCATTCGTTGTAAGATTAATCCAGGCTATGTATTAATGATTGTGCCAAGAAGTTCACTTGGATTTAAATATCGTTTACAGCTAGATAATACTGTTGGCATTATCGATAGTGATTATTATCATGCGGAAAATGAAGGACATATTATGTGTAAGATCATCAATGATTCCCGCAATAATGATACAGTAGAAATCAAAGCCAAAAGTGGTTTTGTGCAAGGCATTTTTGTGCCATTTGGTATTACAATAGATGATGATGTAAATCAAGAAAGAACAGGTGGATTTGGGTCTACCTCTAAATAGAAAGAAGGAATATGGAGAGAGTTGAATTAGAAAGAATATGGGCAAAGGAACCAGTTGAAAAACATATTTTAGAAAAGATGGAAGAACTTCGTAAAGAAGGAAAGATGGTTCCAGATGTTTCACTTTTGAAAAGACCTTCAATGATTCAAGGTATCAAAGAAGCAGGTGTGATTAATACAGGGGTATTAGATGAAGTAGGGAAACATATCCGTGTTGGTATGACTACCCAAGAGATTGATGATATTGTGGCAGAATACACAAAAGCCCATGGCGCAATTTGTGCACCATTAAATTATGAAGGATATCCAAAAAGTGTATGTACATCCATCAATGAAGTAGTATGTCATGGTATTCCTTCACGCTTAAGAAAATTACATGATGGAGATATCATCAATGTGGATTGCACAACAATATTAAATGGATATTATGCGGATGCTTCTAGAATGTTTTATGTAGGTAATGTCAGTGAAGAAAGAAAAAGACTCGTGGAAGAAACAAAGCATTGTCTAGAAATAGGAATTGAAGCTGCTAAACCATATAACACAGTAGGAGATATTGGTTATGCAATTAGCCAATATGCACATAAAAAAGGCTATAGTGTCGTTCGAGAATTAGGTGGTCATGGTGTTGGTACAGATTTCCATGAAGATCCATTTGTGGCACATATAGGGAAAAAAGGAAAAGGAATGGTATTAGTACCAGGTATGGTAATCACAATTGAGCCAATGATTAATGCCGGCAAGGCAGCAGTTGTGATTGACCCATATGATGATTGGACAATTTCTACTCGTGATGGAAAAGATAGTGCCCAATGGGAACATACAATTCTAATTACAGAAAATGGTAATGAGATACTGACTGATTAAGTCGGTATTTTATTTTGTTGTAGAAGTGGCTATTTTTTTTATTACATTTTGATGTAGTAAATCAAGAAAGAAAAGGTATATGTAATAGGAGGCATATGAAAATAGATAAACTACAAAGTATTGCTGTTGTATGGACAAATGCATATAATGAGGTTATAAGAATGATTGAAAAGGAGATTCCTAGTATGGCACAGAAATCAGCTAATTTATATGCTCGCATTGAACCGGAGGTAAAGGAGCAAGCAGAAAATATTTTGTCTGCACTTGGTGTTACTGCATCAAATGCCATCAATATGTTCTACAAACAAATAATTCTTCACAATGGAATTCCTTTTGATGTGACGCTTCCTACAAACAGACCACTTGATTTATCTTCCTTGTCTTCAGATGATCTATCTGAAGAGTTAAAGAAGGGATATGAGGATATGAAAGATGGAAAAACAAAGCCAGCAAAGGAAGTGTTTGCCAATATCCGTAAAGATAATGGGATATGAAGAAATATGAGGTATTGGTTGCAGACCGGGCAGATAAAGACTTAAGAGAAATATTTGAATATATTGCTTTTGAACTTCTTTCTTATGACAATGCAGTAAGACAACTTGAGCGAATAGAGGCTGCTATAGAAAGACTGGATACGTTTCCAGAGGGGTACAGACTCTATGAAGATGAGTATTGGAATAGAAGAAATCTTCGTGTTCTTCCAGTTGATAACTATGTTGTATTTTATATTCCTGATAATGACAATCTAACTGTAACGATCATTCGTGTTATCTATGGTGGCAGAAATATAAAAGAACAATTGAATCGCTTTACCAAATAGGATGAATAAATATTAAAATGACCCTAAAATTTGGACAACCTAATGGAGGGAGTTTTTTGTAGGAACATACAATTCTAATTACAGAAAATGGTAATGAGATACTGACTTATTAAGTCGGTATTTTTGTGTGATAGAATAATAGATATGTTAGATGTATTTTTACTTGGAACAGCAGGTACTGTACCTCTTCCAAATCGATGGTTAACTTCCTGTTTATTGCGATATCAGGGAAGTAGTATATTAATCGATTGTGGAGAAGGTACACAAATTGCCTTGAATTCTCAAAAGCTATCGTTCAAGCAAATTGATACGATACTTTTAACGCATTACCATACGGATCATACTGGTGGTTTACCAGGTTTACTTTTATCCATGGCAAAAGCTGAAAGGCAAGAGCCAATCACAATCATTGGACCAAAGGGAATTGAAGAAATCTTAAAGGGTGTACAATTATTGGCACGCTATATTCCATTTCCAATTCAATATATTGAATTACAAGAATCTACACAAACAATATTACATGGTGATTTAGAAATTACTGCTTTTGAAGTGAATCATCGCGTAACTACATATGGTTATCGCTTTGACATCAAAAGAAATCGTAAATTTATCAAAGAGAAAGCAGAAGCTTTAGAAATACCAATCAAATATTGGTCTTTACTACAAAAGGGTGAAGAGATTACATACAATGGTAAAATCATTTATCCAGATGATGTATTGGGACAAGAAAGAAAAGGTATTCGCTTTGTGTATGTGACAGATACAAGACCTACTCAATCTATTTTAGATAATGCAAAAGATGCTGATCTTTTGATTGCGGAAGGAATGTATGGCGATAAAGAAAAACAAGAAAATGCGATTGAGCATAAACATATGATGATGCAAGAATCTGCTCAGATTGCCAAAGACGCAAATGTGAAAGAGTTATGGTATACACATTACTCTAGTGCAATGGTCAATCCAAAAGAGTATGAAGAATCTTTAAAAGAAATATTTGAAAATATCGTAATTTCAAAAGATGGTGAGCATACAACATTGTGTTTTAGTGATGAGGAAGAAAAAGATGTTTGAAATACTAGTGAATCCTAGTGGTGCTTCTGGAAAGACAATGCAAGCTTTAAAAGAAGTGGAAGACTATTGTAAGAAGAAGGATGTAGCCTATCATATTAATATTTCCAAAGATGAGACACATTTTAAAGATCTTACACAAACACTTACCAACCAAGAAGTAGATTTAATATTAATCGGTGGCGATGGAACACTGAACGTGTTTATTAATCATGTGAAAGATTTTAATCGTTTACATTTGGGTTTTATACCATGTGGCTCTGGCAATGACTTTGCGAAATCACTTGGTATATCAAAAAGTATTAAAAATGAATTAGATAAAATAATCGAAAGAAAAGTTAGAAGACAATTAGATATTGGTATAGTATCTTTTGATAATCAATTTGATAAAAATAATCAAGAAGTAAATTTATTTCAAACAAAAGTTTTTAACAATGGTTGTGGAATAGGCTTTACTGCTGAGATATGTGAAAAAGCAGAAAGTCATCTTGGTTTAAAGAAATTTCTGAATAAGATTGGATTAGGTAAATTAATCTATCTTACTGTTGCGATGCGACTAGTTTTTACAATTGAAAAAGCAAATATGAAAGTATATACAGATGATAATGAAGGTATCTCTTTTCGTGATGTATGGTTTATTGCATGCATGAATGAACCATATGAAGGTGGTGGCTTTAAATTTGGGCCAAATGCCAACGCAAATGACAATGAATTTGAAATATGTGTTGCCTATAGTTTGCCTTTATCCGCATTTTTTCGATTCTTTCCACTTGCCTATAAAGGAAAACATATTGAAAAAGATGGTGTAGAAATATTACATGGGAAACATGTAGTCATAGAATCAGATAAGCCTATGTGGGTCCAATATGATGGGGAATTTGATTGTAAAACAACACGTATGCAATTGGATTTCATCGATGATAAATTACAAATATTAAATTAGATAATAAAAAAAGGTTTCATACGCCTGAGGGGACTCGAACCCCTAACCGCTAGAATCGGAATCTAGTGCGCTATCCAGTTGCGCCACAGGCGTAGAGAACAAAGTAATAGTATCACGTTATGGTACAATTGAGTACATGATAAAAGATGTAAAACAAATACAACTAATTGTCTGTGATGCAGATAATACATTAATCGCAAGTGGTCATACAGAAATGGGTGAGCAAACAAAGATTGCCTTACAAAAAGCATTAGAGAAAGGGATCAAAGTATTAGTAAATACTGGTAGGCATTATACCTTTGTGCAAAAACATTTCTTTGAAACATTACCAATGGAATATATTGGCACAATTAATGGCGCATGCTTAACAGATCGAAGTGGAAAAACAATTGTGAAATTTCCAATGTCACAAGATCAAATGGATCGTATAACAAATGCTTGTATCAAAAATGGTGTAGGACTTGGATATAAATTTGAAAGTGGTGTTGTGACATATGCAAATCATGAAAGATTTGTGGATTCCTATATTCAAAATGGAGAAGATAAAGATAAATTAGTTTATAACAATACCGATAAAAAAGATTATCATCTAAGCCATGGCTTACCACTTGGCATATTTCTCATATGTGATGAAAAAGAGATGGAAGTAATTCAAGCAGAATGTGATGATTTAGTCTTTGCGTATTCTTATCGAGGTGGCTATGATGTCTTTTTGAAAGATATCAATAAAGCAACATCGACAGAAAAAGTCTTAGAGTTATATGGTTTGACTTGGGATAATGTAATCGCATTTGGGGATGCAGGAAATGATACACCAATGATTGAAAAAGCTTATATTGGTGTGGCAATGGGCAATAGTAAAGATGATGTAAAAGAAAAAGCAGATATCGTCGCAGATACATGTTTAAATGATGGTGTAGGAAAGACATTAGAGGAATTAGGAATTATATAAAAAACTTGAAAAAATGTGCATTTTTAGGGATTTATAGATTGACTCAGTAAGCGTGTTAGAGTAAAATACTAAAGCACGCTTTTTGTGTGCGCATGCGTGGGAGAATGAAGCAAACATTCGCTAACCACTGCATGTGGTGAATAGAAAAAAAGGAGGAAACCACATGGCAAAGAAAATTGCAAAGGTCTGCAAATTGCAGTTCCCTGCAGGTGGGGCTAAACCTGGACCTGCACTAGCGTCTGCTGGTATTAACATGCCACAGTTCTGCACAGAGTTTAATGATAAGACAAAGGACAGACATGGTGATATCGTCCCTGTTATCATTACAGCTTATGAAGACAAAACATTCGATTTTGTGATTAAAACAACACCTGCAGCAGTATTGCTTAAAAAAGCAGCTGGTGTACAAAAAGCTTCTGGTACACCAAATACAGTAAAAGCAGGAAAGATTACACAAGATCAACTTCGTGAAATTGCGGAGTATAAGATGCCTGACTTAAATGCGAATGATGTAGAAGGCGCAATGAAGATTGTGGCTGGTACAGCACGTAACATGGGCATTGAAATCGAAGGAGGGGAAAACTAATATGGCAGGAAAGAAGTATAGAGAAGCTCTTGCGAAAGTTGACCGCTCTAAGACATATGACTATAAAGAAGCAGTTGCTTTAGCAAAAGAAACAAGCACAACAAAGTTCGATGCATCTATCGAAGCAAGCTTTGTATTAAATGTAGATCCACGTCAAGCTGAACAAAACATTCGTGGTGCTATGGTATTACCACATGGTACAGGTAAAAGCCAAAGAGTTCTTGTGATTACACAAGGTGCACCTGAAGAAGAAGCGAAGAATGCTGGAGCTGATTATGTTGGTGGTACTGACATGATCGAAAAGATTCAAGGTGGTTGGTTTGATTTCGATATCATCGTTGCAACACCAGATATGATGGGACAACTTGGTAAACTTGGTAAAGTTTTAGGTCCTAAAGGTTTAATGCCTAACCCAAAAACTGGTACAGTTACACAAAATGTTGCACAAGCAATTGATGAAATCAAAAAAGGTAAAGTTGAATACCGTGTAGACAAAGATGGAAACATCAATGTATTAATTGGTAAATCAAGCTTCACAGATGAGCAACTACAAGAAAACTTCAAAGCACTATATGATCAAATCGCTAAGGTTAGACCACAAACAGTAAAAGGTGCTTATATGAAGTCTGTTACAGTGTCTTCTACAATGGGACCTGGTGTAAGAGTAACAGTTGAATAAGCAAACAAGATTGGAAGAAATTCC
>CACXEN010000175.1 GCA_902766675.1 uncultured Erysipelotrichaceae bacterium | reverse complement strand
CATTCATTGAGTATGGCAGAGCTATTAGAAGATGTATGTAGACATTATCCACAATTAGATAGAAATCTATTGTTATCTGGTGCTTTATTACATGATATTGGTAAAGTTGCAGAAATGAGTGGTCCAGTAACGACAGAATATACATTAGCAGGAAAACTAGAAGGGCATATTTCAATAGCGAATGGATGGTTATCTGAAGTAGCAGAGAATTGTGGATTACAAGATAAAGAGGAAACGATTCTATTGCACCATATGATTCTATCTCATCATGGACATTATGAATTTGGCTCTCCAGTCTTACCACAACTACAAGAAGCAGAAGTACTATGTATGATTGATAATCTAGATGCTAGAATGAATACACTAAAAACAGCATTAGATGGAATCCGTCCAGGTGGTTGGACATCAAAACTATTTGCATTAGAGAATAGACAATTCTATAAACCAAAGGGAAATGAATAATGGATATTAAACTAAAACTTGTACAAATGACACATTCTATTTTAAAGAAAGCTGGTCGGGGCGGTTCGTTCCCTGGCCAACTTGGTTTAAAAATGGATGAAAACTTTATTTCAAAATTTAATATGCCACCAATTGTAATACTTGTGACTGGCACAAATGGGAAAACATCTACAGCGAACTTAATTGCGGAATGTTTACGTAGTTATGGACTGAATGTAATAAATAATCGACGTGGAGATAATTTAAATATTGGTATTGCGACATTATTAGCTGCTAATTCTGATTCTAATTACAATGTGAAAGCGAATGCTGCTGTAATTGAAATTGATGAATTAACAGTCTATCGTCAATTCAAAAACTTACGTCCTACGCATTTGGTTGTTACAAACTTTTTCCGTGACCAACTAGATAGAGCAGGTGAGATGGAAACAATTATCCGTAAAATTCAAGAAGTAACGGAAGACTTCGAAGGAAATTTGGTATTGAACGGAGATGATCCAAATGTATTGCGACTTGCCGATACTGCAAAGAAAGCTAAAATACGTACATTCTCTGTATGTGAAAATGCAATCAGTCAAAAGACAACGGATGAAGCAAGTGAAGGCAAATTCTGTCCGAGATGTGGTAAACCATTGGATTATGATTATTATCAATATTCTCATATTGGTCGCTTCTTATGTAAAGAAGACCATTTTGGAGAAATTGATCCATATATATTTATCCAAAAATTAGATTTAAACGAAGGGTGGTTTATGTGTGAGAATAATATATTCCATCCAATCTTAAGTTCTATTTACTATATTTATAATTGTGCTAGTGTACTTGCAGTATTAAAATCATTGGATTTAGATTTAGCATTAGCTGATTCTGTTTTCAAAGAATTTATAATTCATGAAGGAAGAAATGAAGTATTTCAATTGAGTGCACCTTGTGTATTAAATTTGATTAAGAATCCAACTGGCGCAAATGAAGTAATGAAATATGTTGTGAATAGAGAAGGTGATAAGAATATTTGCATTATATTGAATGATAATGATCAAGATGGTCATGATGTAAGCTGGATTTGGGATGCGCATTTTGAAAGATTAAACTTACAAGATATCAAAGAAATTGTTTGTTGTGGCTTAAGAGCCTATGATATGGCACTACGTCTAAAATATGAAGGTTTAAACAATCTTGTAGTAATTGAAGATATTCAAGAAGCCATTAAATATTTAGATGAAAAACATTTGGATAGTTATATCTTATCTACATATACCGCGTTGCATAAGACACGTGGCATCTTGTTGAAGGAGGCTCACGAATGAATATAAAAGTTTTATGGATGTATCACGATTTAATGGATTTATATGGTGATAAAGGAAATATTGAAGTATTGAAATATCGCTGTAATAAAAGAGGAATTGATTGTGTTGTAGATACATGTGGCATTGGTGAAGAAAAAGATATTACCCAATATGATTTATTCTTTCTTGGCGGTGGCGCTGATAAAGAACAAAATATGATATTTGGTGACTTGATTAAAAGAAAAGATAGTATCAAGCAAGCAATGGATGAACATACTGCATTTTTATTAATATGTGGTGGATATCAATTATTTGGTAAATATTATAAAGACCAAGATGGAAATATCATTGAAGGTCTTGGCTTCTTTGATTACTATACAGAAGCAAGTGATAGAAACCATCGCTGTATTGGTAATATTGCCATCGAAGCCACAATTGATCAAGACACATTTAGTGTGGTAGGCTTTGAAAACCATGGTGGTCAAACAAAAAATGTATTGAGTCCATTTGGTAAAGTATTATCTGGACATGGAAATATGTACCAAAGTGAATTTGAGGGATTCTTAAATGACACTGTATTAGCCACATATATGCATGGTCCATTACTACCAAAAAATCCAAAAGTCGCAGATAAAATCATTCAACGTGCATTACGCAAACGTTATGGAGATATTACCTTAGAACCTTTGGATGATTCTTTAGAAAATAAAGCACATGAAATTATGTATAAAAGAATAGTCAAATAGAAAGACCTATTTGACTTTTTCTAATACTTCATCTAAATCTAATTCTTCACTTGGATAAAAGCGTAAAGAGATTGCGTCATCTTCACCATAGCGAGGAATGATATGGAAATGTAAGTGATTGACTGTTTGTCCTGCAACTTCACCACAGTTGTTTAATATATTACAACCTACAGCTTCTGTTTTAGTTACAATTTGTTTGGCAAGGTGATGTACAACTTTTGAAACTTTGCCCATGGTGTCTTCATCAACTTCCAAGATGTTTTCGACATGTTTCTTAGGCATAACTAGAGTATGGCCTAATGTTACTTGTGCAATATCTAGGATTGCGATGACATCATCATCTTCATAAACTACTTTAGATGGAATTTGTTTATTGATTATATCGCAAAAAATACACATACCGATTATCTCCTTTAATTGAATTCATTATATCAATTGGAACATAAAAAATAAAAGGTCATATGACCTTTTATTCATTACTATTTGCTTCATCAGCAGCATTAACTGCTTGATCAATTGCTTGCTTTAGTTGATCTTGCACAAGATAACTTGGATAGTCTTTTGCGACTGCATCATAGATAATCTTGTCATAAATATGGAAATCATATTTTTTGTACCAATAAGCTGTAGATTCATCTTGAAGGGTAGATAGTTCTACTAAGGCATCAATTGCTTCATCTTTGAAGTTATTGACATCATTTTCTTCAATTCGAATGACTGCATATGTTGCGCCATCACTAGCAGCAGCTTTGAACCAACCATCTTCTTTTGTAGCGCTATTGATTACTGTACGAATGACAGAGTCAACGCTTGTAGAGTTGATTGTATAGATTTCTGGTTCTCCAGAACTTGTGGAATTGTTTTTGGTTGCTACTTCTGTAGGATCACCACCATTTTTCAATTCTTCTAATGCAGCATTTGCTTCATCTTGCGTAGTGAAGTTTAGAAGTGTAGCTTTCACTGGTTTATATAAAGTAATGACTGTATCAAAGTTTTCTTCGATATATTTCTTAGGTAATTCAGCTGCTTGTAATGAAGCAATTAGATTCTCATTGATGTATTCTTCTTCCGTCATCCCAATTTGTTCAAGATGCTTTGTGAATGCATCACCATAATAAGATTTATAAGAATCAATAGACTCTTGTGCAGATTGTTTCATTTCATCTGTTACAGGGATCTCTTTTTGTGCAATATAAGTGGAAGATTCACTAATTGCTGCAGAAGGACCATACGTATTCATCATTTGTGAATATAATTGACCTTTTGTGACATTTTGTTTACCAACAGAGAATAATACTTCATTGCTATCATTTAATTTAGCAACTGCATCAGTACAACCTGATAAGCTCATTGTCACAAATAGTAGGGCAACGATACTAATAATTTTCTTTTTCATTAGTTGTCACCTCCTTCTTCAGTTGTTTCTTCACTAGTAGCACTATCACTAGCACCATAACTATCTTTAATGAATGATTCGATATCAGCGTTTCCTTTGAAATCGATTCCTAATTCTTGGGCTTTTTCCCAAATTGCATAATTTGCTAGAGTGCTATCATTTGTTGTTGTTAATAATACATAAGGGTCTTGATCAACATACTGAGATTCTAATGTCGCTTGTGTTGCTGCTGGACAATAGATTTTGAAATATCCAAATTCTGTTGATGTTGAGCGAACCCAATCTGTTGTTTCTCCTTCATTTAATGCAAGAGCTGCTTCTAAGAATGCTGTATCTAAAGATGAATTCTTATCGATTACACCTAAGCTACCACCATTTGGTGCTGTAGAGGAGTCTTCAGAATAAGCAGTAGCTGCTTCTTGGAATGTTTTTCCTTCAGCTAATGCATCATCTACAGCTTTCATACGAGCTGCTTCATCTTCTGTTGGTTCATCAGCAGGTGAACCAGGAGTTTCAAATTTAATTAATACATAATAGATATCGCGAATCTGCAAGTCATTGAAATTTGCTTTAGCATAATCAGCTGTTAATTGGTCTTTCTTTAATTGTGTGATTAGATAATCCACAATATTTGTATAACCAGTTTCGGCTAATGCACTGCTTAGGTAAGTTTCATAAGAACTACCATATTGTTCTTGGAAATTTGCTGTAATGGATGCTGCTTGTTGTTCAGCGTTATCTTTAATTTCATCTGTTGTAGTTATTCCTGCATCAACAACAGCTCTTTCGAATAGTGTCACAATAGAGTTTTGTCCACTTCCTTTATATAAATAGTCATAAAAGTCAGATACTGTGACATCTTTGTCAGTTAAGGAATATACGACATCTTCACCGTTTACTTTTTTGCCTTTGAGTTTACCTTTGTTAGTATCATAAATATAGAAGATACTAAATCCTGCAAAAACTAATACGATAAGGCCGACAAACCAATTCTTTTTTAAAAAATCCTTCATATTGCCTCCTTTAAAAAACGCTTTAATATTATAGGATAAGCGCTTATTATTTGCAATTTGATAAGAGAAATATTCAGATTTCATTCACATAGGAGGATAGATTGATTTTAAATAATCGTATTCCAACACGAAATCTAGGAATAATGGTATAATCCTCAAGGGAAAAGGTATTAAATATGAAGACATTAGAGATTAAAAACCTACATGTATCTGTAGAAGATAAAGAAATTCTAAAAGGAATTGACTTAGTAGTGAATGAAGGAGAGGTACATGCATTAATGGGACCTAATGGCAATGGTAAATCTACTTTACTAGCTGCTATTATGGGTAATCCAAAATATACGATAACAGAAGGCAGTATTTTGTATGATGGACAAAATGTATTAGAAATGCCTGTAAACGAAAGAAGCAAAGCTGGTTTATTCTTAGCAATGCAATATCCACAAGAGATTGCTGGTGTAACAAATAGTGACTTTTTAAGAGCTGCTATGAATGTGAGAAGAGAGAAGCCTGTTTCTTTATTTACTTTTATTAAGGAAATAGAAAAATCTATCAATGAACTACAAATGGATGAGAATCTAGCACATCGTTTTTTGAATGAGGGATTCTCTGGTGGTGAAAAGAAAAGAAATGAAATTGTGCAAATGAAATTATTAAAACCATCTATGGCAATGTTAGATGAAATTGATAGTGGTCTTGATGTTGATGCTATTCAACTAGTAGCGCAAGCATTAACTGATTTAAAAAATGAAACAAATATGGCAATGATAGTTGTTTCTCACTATGATCGTTTCTTAGAATTGATACAACCATCTTTTACACATGTTTTGGTAAATGGAAGAATTATTGTTGAAGGTGGACCTGAATTATTCAAGAAGATTGATGATGAAGGATATGACTGGATATATAAAGAATATGATGTTGAACCAGCAGCACAAGATGGAAAACGTAGAGCACTCAATACACTTGGCACATGTGCTGTACGTGAAACTGTAAATGGGAGTAAGAAATGATTCAAATCAGTGATTCAAAAACAATCATTTTAGAAGATGAATCATATGAAATAGAAATCAATAGCGATAAAGCAATTGATTTAACTTTTGTGATTCAAAATAACACAAATGTATTGGTAAATATTCAATCTTGTCCATCTTTGCATATTTCATGTGAATTAAAAGAAGATTATGAAGCCAAGATTCTTTATTGGAATAGTAGCAAAAATGAATTGGTTACAAGTGAGGAATACAATGTCTATCGAAATGGTGATTTAACAGTTGCATATGGGGAATGTAATTTAGCAAATACAAATCGTGATACGACAATTCTTTTAAAAGAAGCAGGTGCGAATGCTGTATTAAGTTCAGCAAGCTTAGTCAATGTAAATAAAGAATATCGCATGAGAGTAGTCAATGAAGCAGAGCATACACATGGTGATATGAAAAACTATGCTGTTGTTTTAAGTGAAGGAAAGTTAATGATTGATGCAATTGGTGCAATTAAAAAAGGTGCCCATCGTGCAGAAAGTCACCAAACATCTCGTGCATTATCATTTGCGGAAGGACAAAAAGCAACGATTCTTCCAGAATTGTTAATTGATGAAAATGATGTGCAAGCTAGCCATGCAATGTCTATGGGTAGAATGGATGAAGATCAATTATATTACATGATGTCACGTGGATTATCTATCGAAGACTGTACTTCATTAATTGCGACAGGTTATTTATTACCAATTGTGGATGTCGTAAAAGATGAAAATCTAAAGGAAACACTAAAGAAAGAACTTGAAGGGAAGATTCAGGAATTATGTTCAATGTAAATGATGTAAGAAATGATTTTCCAATGATTAAAAACCACCCAGATTTAATCTATTTTGATAATGGAGCAACGACATATAAACCACAAGTGGTAATAGACGCAATCACTAAGTTTTATACAGATTATACAAGTAATGTAGAACGTGGTGATTATGAAACTGCTATACAGGCAGATAGAGCATATGAAGAAGCTAGAAAATGTGTTGCAACATTAATTCATAGTGAGCAAAAAGAAGTTGTATTCTTATCGAATATCACAGCTGCTTTAAATCAAATTGCATATGGTTTATCTAAAAAGTTAAACAAAGGTGATGTGATATTAACTAGTAAATCAGAACATGCGAGTAATTTACTTCCTTGGTATCGTTTAAAGGATAATCTTGGCGTAGAAATAAAATATGTCAATGTGGATGATGTAGGGCGAATTGATATAGATGATTTTAAGAATCAATGTGATGAAAATGTTAAAGTAGTCACATTTGCTTCTGTAACAAATGTATTAGGAACGAATCAACCAGTCAAAGAGCTAACTAAAATTGCTCATGATAATGGCGCAATCGTTGTTATAGATGCTGCGCAAGCAATTGGTCATCAGCCAATTGATGTAAAAGACTTAGATGTAGATTTCTTATGCTTTTCTTCACATAAGATGTGTGGACCTGATGGAGTAGGTGTCTTATATGGCAAATATAATCTATTAGATGAAATGGATCCACTTTTATTGGGTGGTGGAATGAATGCACGCTTTACGAGTGATGGAAAAGTTGTTCTAAAAGATGCGCCACATAAGTTTGAAGCAGGAACACCAAACATTGAAGGCGTGATAGGTCTTTCTGCTGCATGTAAATATCTAATGGATTTAGGTCTAGATAATATTCATGCATATGAAAAAGAATTGCGTGGATATATGAAAGAAAAGTTTAAAGAATTAGATAATGTAATTGTTTATAACTTAGAAAATGAAAGTGGACCTATTACATTTAATGTAAAAGATGTCTTTGCACAAGATGCTGCTGGATATTTAGCTGCGAATCATATAGCAGTAAGATCTGGTAATCATTGCGCAAAAATATTACATGAGATTATTGGCACAGACCAATCAGTGCGTGCTTCTTTATATTTCTATAACACGAAAGAAGAAGTAGATTATTTCGTAGAAAAAGTGAAAGAAATCAATTTAGAAAGCGCAATAGGTATATTCTTTTAGGAGGCAGTATGGCAGAGAATTCATTATTAAATGATCCGATGATTTTAAGAGAATTAATTATGGATCATTATCAATATCCACATAACCACAAATTAGTAAAAGATGATCGTTATTTATCTAGACATATGGCTAGTGATAGCTGTATTGATGATATTACTGTGCAAGCGAATATTGAAAATGGCATCATCAAAGACATTCAATTTGATGGTGTAGCATGTACAATTTCTACCGCAAGTACTTCAATGATGTCAGATTTATTGATTGATAAATCAATCGAAGAAGCTAAAACAATTATTGAAGAATATAACAAGATGATTAATCATGAAGATTATGATGCGGATATTTTAGAAGAAGCAATTGCTTTTCAAAATGTTTATAAACAAGCAAATCGCATTAAGTGTGCAACGATTGGCTGGAAAGCAATCGAAGAAATCATAAAAGAAAGTGAGGGAATAAATGACTGATAAGAATAAAGACAATGAAGCCATTTTCTCTCAAGATGATTATAAATATGGTTTTCATGATGATGTGAAATCAATTCTAGATACTGGAAAAGGTTTAAATGAAGAAGTTGTAAGAAAGATTTCTGCATTTAAAAATGAACCAGAATGGATGACAGAATTCCGCGTAAAAGCATTCCATCTTTTTGAAGAAATGGAAATGCAAGAGTGGGGACCAGATCTTTCAGAAATAGATTTCCAAGATTTTACATATTATAAAAAAGTATCCCAAGATGCAGAGAAAAGTTGGGATGATGTACCAGAAGAAGTAAAAGCTACTTTTGAAAAATTAGGTATACCAGAAGCAGAAAGAAAATTCTTAGCTGGTGTAACAACCCAATATGAATCGGAAGCTGTTTATCACAATATGTTAGAAGAGGTGCAATCAAAAGGAGTAATCTTTTTAGATATCGATTCTGCTTTAAAAGAATATCCAGACATCTTCAAGAAATATTTCGCAACAATTGTGCCAGCAAGTGATAATAAACTAGCTGCTTTAAATAGTGCAGTTTGGTCTGGTGGTAGTTTTATATATGTACCAAAGGGTGTGAAATTAGAAAAACCACTACAGTCTTATTTCCGCATCAATTCAGAATCTATGGGTCAATTTGAAAGATCCATTATCATCGTAGATGATGGAGCAGAAGTTTCTTATGTGGAAGGATGTACTGCACCACAATATTCAAAAGACTCAATGCATGCGGCAGTTGTAGAAGTGTTTGTTGGGGAAGGCGCAAAATGTAGATATTCTTCTGTTCAAAACTGGTCTAGTAATATTTTGAACTTAGTCACAAAACGTGCAAAGGTTGAAAAGAATGGAACAATGGAATGGATTGATGGAAACATTGGTTCTCGTATTTCTATGAAATATCCTGCATGTATTCTTGCAGGTGAATATGCTAGAGGCTTATGTATATCAATAGCTGTTGGCTCAAAGAATCAAATTCAAGACACTGGCGCTAAGATGATACATTTAGCACCACATACTTCTTCTTCTATTATTTCTAAATCAGTAAGTAGAAATGGTGGAGAAACGAATTTCAGAGACTGGATTAGATTTGGTAAAAAAGCAGATTATGCAAAAGCAAAAATCGAATGTGATACTTTGATTTTAGACAATCTAAGTAAAAGTGATACGATTCCTCTAAATATCAATGAGAACAATACTTCAACGATTGAACATGAAGCAAAAGTTTCAAAGATATCAGAAGAAGAATTATTCTATCTCATGAGTCGAGGACTAGATGAAAATCAAGCTACAGAAATGATTGTTATGGGATTCTTAGAACCATTTACAAGAGAGTTGCCGATGGAATATGCAGTTGAATTAAACCAATTGTTAAAGATCGACATGAGTGATTCCGTTGGATAAGAAAAGTGCTCGTAAGCTTGGTTTAAGTCAAAGAAGACAACTAGAAAAAGATATACGACATTATAAAAATCAACAAATACAACAGAAAGCAATTTCATATCTCAAAGAAGGTACGGTTATTTCTTGTTATGTTTCTTTAGATGATGAAGTAGATACTAGAGAAATCATTGATTATTGTTTTAAGAATCATATAACGATTTGTGTTCCAAAGGTTTATGATTCTACTTTAAAGTTTTATAAGATTGATTCTTATCAAGATTTATCAAAATCTATATTTCATTTATATGAACCAACAACGAATCAAGAAGTTCTTGTTAGCGACATTGATATCATGTTTGTACCACTAGTCGCATATGATCAAGAGTATCATCGCGTTGGTTATGGAAAAGGATATTATGATTCAATTTTAAAAGATACAAAAAAGAAAATTGGTTTAGCATTTCTTGATCAAAAAATGGATCATATCGAAGTAGATTTTTGGGATATAAATTTAGATGATGTAATTGCATTTTAAAAAAATATTTGTTATAAAGAATATACCGAATAACAGGCGCATTTCCTGTTAGTTCAAACATTCTTGGAACTAACATAGTGATCTTAGCCACTATGTTGAAACTCTTTGGAAGGAGGCCGAGGGTGTGTATGTATGATGGCATCCGTGCATAGTACATACCGACAATTTTAGTTTTTACTTATTTTTTTGAAGCTGTGTACAGTCATTCCTGTACACAGATTTTTTTATGCATTATTGGTATAATACTTTTATGAAAATTGTGGAATGCTGGATTGAACATCCAATACGTACGTTAGATAGAACTTTTACTTATTTAACGGATTTTGATGTTGTTCGAGGAATGCGAGTAAATGTTCCATTTGGTAATAAAAATTTAGTTGGATTTGTGGAATCAGTAAAAGATACAAGCCAAACAAAAGAAGAAATTGAAAAGCAATATAATTTATCTTTAAAAAATATCATTTCAGTTT